>CAKZVG010000616.1 GCA_937921835.1 uncultured Bryobacteraceae bacterium
GGTCAAAGGGGGACGTCGGCCAGCGACAGAATCTCCTGAAGAATGCGGTCGCCCAGGTCGGAAGTGCGCTGGGCCAGCGCCACCCGCGTGTTGACCACCACGCGGTGGCCGAACACCGGGATCACCAGGCGCTTGATGTCGTCCGGGATGACGTACTCGCGGCCCTCCACCAGCGCCAGCGCCTGCGCGGCGCGGTAGAGCGCCTGCGCCCCGCGCGGGCTCACGCCCAGGGCGAGCGATTCGTGGTTGCGCGTCCGCTCGACAATGGTCAGCAGGTAATCCACCAGCGACTCGTCCACCGCGACCTCCTGCGCCCGCTCCTGGAGTTGCAGCACCTCCTCGCCCGACAGCACGGGCGGAATGCCGTTGGCCTCGCCGGAAAACTTGCTGCGCACGATTTCGCGCTCGCTCGTGCGGTCCGGGTAGCCGATGCGCAGCCGCATCAGGAAACGGTCGAGCTGGGACTCCGGCAGCGGGTAGGTCCCATGGTGCTCCACCGGGTTCTGGGTGGCGATCACCATGAAAGGACGGGCCAGCGGAAGAGAGCGGCCATCAATGGTCACCTGAAGCTCGTTCATGGCCTCCAGCAGCGCCGATTGCGTCTTTGGAGTGGCGCGGTTGATCTCGTCGGCCAGCAGGAAGTTGGTAAACACCGGCCCCGGCTTGAATTCGAACGCCTGCGAGTGGGCGTTGTAAATGGTGACGCCCACCACGTCGCTCGGCAGCATGTCGGAGGTGAACTGAAGGCGCTGGAAGCCGCACTGCGCCGAGCGGGCCAGGGCCTGCGCCAGAGTGGTCTTACCGACCCCCGGCACGTCCTCGATGAGCAGGTGTCCCTTGGCCAGCAGGCACACCAGCGACAGCCGCAGCACGTCCGATTTCCCGCGGATCGAATTGGCCAGAGCGCGCTCGATGCCGCCGAGCTTGGAGAGCGGAACGGGCGCCGTCTCCACGATTTCTTCGGGAACCATGCCTGCTATTCATGATATCGCGCCCCGCAAACTTCCACCGGCGCGCCGCCCGGCCCCGCTACTTCTTCTTCCGCACGCAGCCCGGATACGTTTTTTTCAGCTTTTCGACCTTCGGGTCCGACACGTTCACGATGTAGGGATGGCGCCGGTTGCGGGAGGCGAAATCCTGGTGGTATCCCTCGGCGGTGTAGAACTTGTCGAGTGGCGCCAGTTGCGTGACGATCGGGCGGGGAAACACGCGCGCCGCCTCCAGTTGCCGGATGTAGGCTTCGGCCACGCGCTTCTGCTCGCCGTCCACATAGAAGATGGCGCTGCGGTACTGCGGGCCGGCGTCGGGCCCCTGCCGGTTGAGCGTCGTCGGGTCGTGCGCCACGCTGAAGAAAATTTTCAGAAGCTGCCCGTAGGAGATCTTCGCCGGATCGAAGGTGATGAGAATCGATTCGGCGTGCCCGGTGCGGCCGGTCGACACCAGGTCGTACGTGGCCGTTTCTTTGCTGCCGCCGGCGTACCCGGAGATGACCTCCTCCACCCCATCGACGATCTCGAACACCGCCTCCGTGCACCAGAAGCAGCCGCCGGCGAACACCGCCGTCTGCTTGCCCGCGGCCGTCTTGACATCCAGGACCGGGTCCGGAAAGGCCCCCGGGAGCAGAAGTAGAGCCAGTAGCATCCCCATAACGGGTTAGACGAGTGTGCGCCGGGACAGTTGCAGGTTTCGTTCCGGACGAAGGAATCCGCGAAGATCCCGCCCGGGCAACACCGGCTGACCCATCGTGCTTTTAGCCTCTTGCGACGCGCTCTCCCGCTGGCGCCCGCCCCGAAAGACGCTCCACAGCTCATCGGGAGATCGTCCCAGCGTGGCGTCCTTTGGCCGCCACCCGCCCGCCATGGAGCGCCTGGGCAGGCTGCCCGGCTTCGAAGCCGCTCGCGAAGGCTCAGAATCAGAAGACCATCCGCAGTCCCAACTGGATGATGCGCGCCGCACGCTGCTCGCGGATGCGCCCGAAATCCTGGCTGGTGAGATCGGTCACCGGGAACAGCAGGTTGCGCCGGTTGAAGGCGTTGAAGAAGTCGGCGCGGAATTCCACGAAGCGCGCCTCGCCGATGGCCTGCCGCTTGGTCAGCGCCAAGTCTTCGTTGCGCTGCCCGAAGGCGCGCACGTCCGCCAGCCAGGGGGCGCTGTCGCCGAAGGCGAAGGCCGGCGGGACGGCGAAAGCGTTGCGCTCGAGCTGCACGTCGCCGCGCTCGCCGCTCAGCAAATTCAACGGCCGGAAGGCGCCGTGTCCCGGTCCGGTGACCGGCGCCACGCCAGCCACGCGATTGGGACGCCGGCTGCCGTTGAAGATGGGCAGGTTGTTCGGAATGGTGATGGCCAGCGGATAGCCCGATTCGTAGGTGTGAATCGCCGCCACCCCGAAACCGCCCACAATGTGCGCGGCGAGTCCCCGGTTGAGCAGCTTCTTGCCGCGGCCCAGCGGCAGTTCGTAGCTGTAGCTCATCACCAGCCGGTGCGGCAGGTCGCTGCTGGCCACCGAGCGTTCGGCGCGGCGGTCAGAGTTGTTCTGCAACAGCGGACGCCGCCCGGCGGGCGCGCCACCGAGCGACCCTTGCAGCGTCATGTCGGAATCCGTCAGCAGTTTCGACCAGGCGTAGGAGACCAGCCCCTGCAAGCCCGCCGCCAGCCGCCGCTCGGCCCGGAACAGGAACGCGTGATAGATGGAGTTCCCCGCCGGAGGCTCGTAGGTGGTGATGGTCTGGTATTGCGGGAACGGGCGCAGCGCCTGCGCCAGCGTTCCGTTGAAGCCGGCGTACGGAAGGCGGAACCCTTGCGCCTGCACCGCCGGGTCATTGATGTTGCGCGTCAGCAGCGCGCCCAGCGACAGCCGCTCCGGGTTCACCTGGTTGAGATTGACCAGGCTCTGCGTGGGGATTCCGTTGGCCTTGGTCCCCACGTAGGAGCCGTCCAGCACGAATCCCGCCAGCTTGTGCTGCACGCCAAGCTGCCATTGCGCGGTCCGCGCCAGCCGCCCGCTGCCGCCCGGCTCGTTCTCGGTGAAGAAGGTGCTCGTTCCGTTGGCGAACGCCGGGTCGATGAGGGGCGGGAGGCGCACCAGCGCTGAAGGCCACCCCTGTTCGGTGTAGAACGCCGGCGTCAGCCCGCCGTCGGGGCTCGAGAGCCTGACGTCGGATTGGAAACCCTGCGTGCTGACGAAGCTGTACACCAGCGGCGAGTAGAAGAAACCGCCGCCCAGCCGCAGCACGGTGTTCGATCCGGCTTGATAGGCCAGCCCCAGGCGCGGGCCTGGATTGGCGAAGTTGGTGGCCACGAAACGCCGCTCTCCCGTCCGCCCCGGACCGTCGCCGCCGAATCGCAACGCGCCCGGAATTCCGCCCGCGCGCGGGTTTGGAAGCGCGGGGTCCATGATCGACAGCCGCCCCTGCGTTTCATACCACGGGGTTTGAAACTCCCAACGGAAGCCGTAGTTCAGCGTGAGCCGACGGGTGACTTTCCAGTCGTCCTGCACGTACAGGCCGAAATAGTGCGAACGCAGTTCGGTGGGCAGCAGGAAAGCCATCGCCGCGCTGGTGGGTGCGCCCAGCAGGTAACTGGCGTAGGCATGCCCGCTGTTGGCCACGCCCGGCTGGCTGGTGGTGACGCTCGAAAACGTATAGGAGCCGTTCCTGCGCCCGATGATGTTGGTGTCGAAGTGGAACCGGTCCAGCCGGAAGCCGGCTTTGACGTTGTGGCGGTTGCGGGTCCAGGAGAGGCTGTTCTGGAAATCGAAGCCCTTCGAACGCAGCAGGCGGTCGTTGTTGCCGCCGATGGCGGTGAGTCCCTGGCTGGCGAAACGCACCTCCGGGAAGCCGGGACCAAAGGAACCGGGCACCTGATAAGGGATCGCCGGAGTGATGTAGAAGTCGGTTTTCCAGCGCGAAAAGCCGAATTGGAAACGGTTGAGCAGGTTCGGCTTCAGGATCCAGTCGTAGGCCGCCATGTAGCTGTGCGGGTGGAAGTGCGGGTCATCGTAGGCGCCGGAGATGGGAAACGCGGTGCCGGTCTCCGAGCGCGAGTGGTGATTGAGCCTTCCGGTGCTGGTCAGGCGGTGGCGCGGCGAGAAGTTGTGATCGAGGCGGTAGAAGTAGTTGTCGGCGTCCTCGATCTGCTTCGTGCCTTCGAGCAGATTGCTCTCCAGGCGGCTGACGTTCTCCTCGGGCACGATGGCGTTGACGGCGGCCGCCAGGCGGCTGATGCGGGCGCCTGGAATCCGGTTCCCGGCGAACGGCGTGCGCGCAGCGCCGGCGCCTCCGGTCAGGGGATCGAAGATAGTCTGCGGGTTGAGGGAAAAGTCGCCCTGCCGCATGCGCGCCGTACCCACCGTGCGCACTTGGCCCAGGATCTCGTTGTAGCGCCGGAAACCGGTGTAGTTGGCGTAGAAGAAGGTCTTGTCGCGGCCGTCGTACAGCTTGGGCAGGACGACGGGACCGCCCACCGAAGCGGCGAACTCGCCCTGCCGCGTGGGGTCCGCGATGCGGGCGTTGAAGCGGCGCGCGTCGAACGCGTTGCTGCGCAGCAGCAGTTGCAGATCGGCGTTCACCCGGTTGCTCCCGGCGCGCGAGGCGAAGACCACCACGCCCGAGGAAGTCCGCCCGTACTCGGCCGGCGGCACGGCGGTGATCACTTGGAACTCGGCCACCGTAGCGTAGGCCGGACGCGCGCGGTCCGGCGCGCTGATGTCGCCCCGGTAGGCGATGGGCACGCCATCCACCAGAACCTCGCTGGCGAAGCCCCGCCCGCCGGTGAGGTTGACGCCAAAGCTCCCGCCCGAAGCCCCCGGCGCCAGCCGCACGAAACTGGTGACGTCGCGCGTCGATCCGGAAAGCTGAAACGGCAGGGCGTCCAGCATTCCCTTGCGCACCTGCGTGCCGCCCGAAGAGGTTTCAAGCTGGAGCGGCGAGCCTTCGGCGCTCACGGTCACCTTCTCTTCGACCGAGCCGACCTCGAGCGCCACGTCGTAACGCGTCACGCGCGCCACTTCCACCGC
>CAKZVG010000617.1 GCA_937921835.1 uncultured Bryobacteraceae bacterium
GGTCCGGCGCCAGCGGGCCGGGCGGGGAGGCGATGCCGGTCCACATGGATTCGGCGAAGGCTTCGGGCAGGCGGTCCAGGTCCTCGGGCCCGTCGCGGAACGGCCAGTAAATCTGGTCGAAGAAGTCCGCGCCATCGGGCATTTGCGCCAGTGGCCGGCCTGAGCCTGACAGCAGCAGCCAGCGTCCCTCCTCGCGGACCGGCCGTGCCCAGGCGGGCATCTTGCAGGGCGTGCCGTCGGGCAGCGTCCAATCCACCCAGGCGCTGTCTTCCAGCGCGAACCCGCGGCCCAGCTCAATGGTGTCGGCGCCGAGGGCGTCGAGCACGTCCTCGCCGATGATGGCGAGCTGCTGGATGGGGTCGTAGACCCGCACCTCGGTGGGCGGGAGACCCAGCGCGGCGCGCAGTTTGGGATAGGCCATGGCGGCGATGCCGGAGGAGCGGTGCCCGCCGAAGTCGATGGGCACGCGGTCCGGCTCGCGGTGGTCCAGTGCGGTGAGGACGCGCTCGCGCGAGGTCATGGCTTCACGGCTCCCGGCGGTGGGAAGTTCCTGGCCGCGTCGTCGAGCACCAGCACCCAGTCGCTGCCGAAGCCCTCCGACGGGCAGACGAACTCGCGCTCGCCCTGGTTGTCCATGTCTCCGGCCGACGCCGCCGTCCCGGTGCGCGGGTTGTACCACCAGCCCTTCACCTTTGGGCCCGGGATCTTCCCCATACGCAGGCTGAACTTGCGCCCTTGCGCGCTGTAGACGAAGAGGTAGCCGTCGCCGCGCGTGGCCACGATCCGGTCCGCGCCCTCCAGCGGATCCACCAGCAGCGAATCGTCCGGCACGCGCGACAGGTAGGGCCGCGACTCGAACAGCGCGCGCACATACCGCATCTGCGCCGCGCCGGGGCGGTGGATCGCCTCGTACCAGTAGAACAGCGGACCATTGACCGGCCGGCGCCCGGGGGCGTACATCTGCCACACCGAATGGTTGCCGTAGGTGTGCCCGCATGCACCCGCGAAGGTCGCCCAGTAGGCGCGCTGGCGAATGTGCGCGTCGAAGGAATAACCGTAGTCGCGGGCGCGGAAGGCGAGCGGGTGATCCTCGTAAAGGGGTTCGCCGTCGAGGACCGGCTTCACCGGCGTGAGCGCGTAATCCTTGGCGATGTGCGCCCAACTCATGACCTTCTCCGCCAGCCCGTGGCCGGTCTGGTGCATGTTGAAGTCGAGCCACGGATCGTTGTGGAACCAAGTGGAGGACGTCTCTCCGCCGCGCGGATGGAAGCTCATCAACAGCCTTGAGTAGTCTTCCTTGCCCACGGCGCCGATGGCGACGCCCTTGGCCAGCGCGCGCCAGGTGGCCTCGAAACCGGTGGCGGTGCGGTCGCCGCCCAGGATCCAGATGATTCCCTTTCCGCCGAACCGCCGGCCGAGGAACTCGCCGTAGGACTGCGCGTTGGCGGGCGTCAGCAGGCTCTCGTCGCTCTTGCCGGTGTTGTTCACCCAGCGCCCCCAGGTTGGAAGCAGCGCGAGATAGAGGCCGCGGGCGTTGGCCTGATCGATGATGTACTCGACGTGGTCCCAGTAGTCGTACGCCGTGGGATCCCGCGGGTCCGCGCCGGGCGTGACCGCGGGCCGGGTGGGGTCCTTCCCGATCAGCGGCAGATCGCCGTAAGGGTTGGGGTCGGTGACGCCGTCGAGTTCCGCGAGCGCGACCGCCTGAATCGCGGTGTAGCCCTGCGAGGCGCGGTTGTCCAGGTACTCGACGGCCTGTTTGCGGTCCAGGCGGTGCAGCAGTTCCCACGCCGTGTCGGCAAGGTAGAAAAACGGCTTGCCGGAGGCGGTCACCAGAAAACGCTGGTTGGCGCTCACCTTGATGGCGGGCAGTTGGGCGGCGAAGGCGGCCGCGCCGAGCAGACAGAAGATTGGGACGGTTTTCATTGCAGTGGTTTCGACGGTGCGCCCGCGGGCAGCGCGGGCGGTTGGATGTAGGCGGCCGGGATTTCGCCCGTCAGTGCATCGAGCCAGGATGCGATCGAGGCGATCTCGCCGGCGGAGAGTTCCTTGCCGGTCTGGTAGACGGCCATGAGGCGGATGGCGCCCGCCAGGTCCGCCACCGAGCCGTCGTGAAAATATGGGGCGGTCTTGGCGATGTTGCGCAGCGACGGCGTTTTGAAGACCATCTTGTCGCGCGGGTTGCGCGTCACGCGGTGGCGCCCGGTGTCCGGACTGTGGGTCCAGGGTTTCACCATGCCGAGCTTCTGAAAGGCGTTACCGCCCACATACGGGCCAGAGTGACACGCCGCGCAGCCGGCCTCGACAAATTTGTTGAAGCCCGCTTTTTCGGCGCAGGAAAGCGCGGAGGAGTCGCCTTTCAAGAATCTGTCCCAGCGCGCAGGGGTCACCAACCCGCGCTCGAAGGCGCCGATGGCGCGCGCCAGGTTGTCGAAGGTCACAGGGTCCTTTTCGCCTGGAAACGCGCGGCGGAACGCATCGCGGTAGCCGGGGATCGACTTCAGCACCTCGACCACGCGCGCCTCCGAGGGCATGGCCATCTCGACGGGATTCAGGATCGGCCCCTTGGCCTGCTCCTCGACGTCGCGCGCGCGCCCGTCCCAGAACTGCGCGAAGTGCCCGGCGGCATGGTAAACGGTGGGCGAGTTGCGGTCGCCCTTTTGCCCCCGATGGCCGGTGGAGACGGGTGCTCCGTCGGCGCCGAACTTGTCCAGTGGATGGCAGGTGTTGCAGGTAATATCGCCATCCTTGGACAAGCGCGCATCGTAGTAGAGCATGCGCCCCAACGCGACCCGCGCCGGCGTCATCGGGTTGGCGGGCGACGGCATGGCCGCGGGCAGCGGGCGGAACAGTTTCAGCGCGCCGGAATGGATTGCGACATCCGCGCCCGCGGCGAGCGCGGCGGCCAGCAACAAGGGGATCGCACGCATCGCTACTGTGCAGCGTAGCGCTTCACGGCGCTGTCGTTCAGCCGCAGGCCGAGTCCCGGGCGGTCCGGCAGGACAAGATGCCCGCGCTCGAGGCGCTCGGGCGGCTCCACCAGTTCCTCGCGCCATGGGATCTCGCCGAAGGAGTATTCAAGGATCTGGAAGTTCGGCATGGTGGCGCAGACGTGCGCCGCCGCCATGTTGCCCACCGGACTGGCCGGGCCGTGCGGCGCCACCAGCAGCCCGGCGGCTTCCGCCAGCGAGGCGATTTTCTTGAGCTCGAGCATCCCGCCGCAGTACTTCACGTCGGGCATGACGATGTCCACGGCGCGGGCCGTGACATAGGGGAGGAAGCCTTTGATGCCGTAGATTCCCTCGCCGCCCGCGGTTGGCATCTTCGCGGCGCGGTTGATGGCGGCCAGGTTTTCGAGCGGCTTGGGGGGCACCACTTCCTCGAGCCAGAACAAGTTGAATGGCTCCATGCGGCGCGCCAGTTCCAGCCCGCCTTCGAGGTCGAAGTGGTTATGACCGTCGATGAGCAAGTCCACCTTGGGGCCGATGGCCTTGCGCACCGCGGCCGCGCATTCGATGCCCCGCCGCGTGAACTTCTCGATCGCCGCGGCGTCACCCTGGCGCGGCATTCCGTCGAAGGGCGCCAGTTTCACCGCGTCGAGCCCGGCCGCCACCGCCTTGGCGGCCATGGAGGCGAAGCCTTCCGGGGTCCGGTCGTCCGTGGAGCGGTTGATGTTGGCGTAGTTGCGGACGCGGCGGTGAAGGAGGCCGCCGAACAGGGCGTAACACGGGACTCCCAGCGCCTGCCCGGCGATATCCCACAGGCATTGCTCGAGGGCGCTCAGCGCGGTGGCGGCGGCGTTGGAGTTGGCCAGCACCTCGGGCTCGCACTCCTTGCGCAGGCGTTCCATTTCGAAGATGCCGCGGCCTCTCAGGCGTTCGAAGAAGGCGCGCATGAACTTGATGGTGACGGCGTCGGAGGGCCGTCCGTGCGACGCGTCTCCGATGCCCGTGATTCCGGCGCTCGACTGGAGGCGCGCCAGGACCCAGTTGCCGCGGCGGTTCACCTTTACTTCAAAAACCTCCAGCCCCGTGACGGTGATGCGCGCGGCGTCGCGCTGTTGCGCGAGGGCGCAGGGCGAGGCGGCCAGCGCGGCGATGAAACAACGGCGGTTCATTTCAAGCTCCTTCTTCCCGCAGTTCACGGTCGAAATCGACGTTTCCGGCGGCGACGTCCTCGAGGGCCCAGCGCAGCGCGTGCACGTGCGCGGAGTCGCAATCGTAGGCCACCACGCCGCAGCCGAACAGGAATCCGGGGTGGTCCCGCGCGGGCTCCAGA
This sequence comes from uncultured Bryobacteraceae bacterium, assembly GCA_937921835.1. GTDB lineage: Bacteria > Acidobacteriota > Terriglobia > Bryobacterales > Bryobacteraceae > CAKZVG01. Next base: position 4,279 of record CAKZVG010000617.1, read on the forward strand.
ATGCGCAGGGCGGCCCGGCGGATTCGCGACGGCGGACCGCTGTGAACCAGCCGCGAATCGACGTTGGCGCGGAAGGCGACGCCGGCCGGAGCGGTCTTGGCGAGGAACGTTTCGAGGCCGGCGTTATGGTCGCAGAGCAACTGCGTGGCGCCGGTACGGATCAGATCGTCCACCACCGCGGTGGTGTCGCCGCCGATGATCAGCGGTAGCCAGCGCGCGCC
>CAKZVG010000618.1 GCA_937921835.1 uncultured Bryobacteraceae bacterium
TACCGTCTCAACCGGGATTTCGCGCACCTGCCGCCCGGGCCTCACCAGGGCGCGGACACGGCCGCCACGCTCCAGCAGGAGCCTGGCCACATGCCATCCGAGGAATCCGGCCGCGCCGGTGACGAGGACGGGCTTCACAACGTTAGCGGAGAGCCCAGGTAAGCAACTTCAGGCTGTCGCCCATCCTGGCGTTAATGCCCAGCGCGGCCGACGGCTCATAGCCGCAGTGCATCATGCAGTGCTCGCAGCGCGGGTCGCCGCTCTCGCGTCCGTAGCTGTCCCAGGGGGTCTTGGTCATGAAGTCCTCGAACGTTTCGTGATGTGCGTCCGTGATCAGGTAGCACGGGCCTTTCCAGCCCTTGATGTTGTAGGTAGGCGTTCCCCAGGCCGTGCAGGGCAGATCGCGCCCCCCCTTCAGAAAGTCGAAATAGACGGGTGAGTTGTTCAGCGGAAACTCGTCCAGGAACTCTTCGATGCCGCGGAACTTCTCGTGGACGTCCTCGCGGGTCAGGAAGATCTCGCGATCGTCCACCGCCGAATAGCCGTATGCCGGAGCGATCATATGGCCGTCGACGCCGAACTGGCGCAGGAACGAGAACAGCTCGCGGATCTCCTCCATGTCGGTTTCTTTGTAAACCGTGGTGTTGGTGCAGACCTTGAAGCCCGCCGCCTTGGCCGCCCGGATGGCTTCGATGGCTTCCCGGAACACACCCTCCCGCTCGACGGCCCGATCGTGGGTCTTTTCCATGCCGTCCAGGTGGACGTTCCAGAAGAAGCGGGGATCGGGCTCGAACTCGCCGAGCTTCTTGCGCATCAGCAGGGCGTTGGTGCAAAGGTAGATGTGCCGCTTGCGCGCCAGCAGTCCGCGCACCAGCGGGGCGATCTCGGGGTAGAGCAGCGGCTCGCCGCCACAGATGGAGACCACCGGCGCGCCGCACTCGTCGGCGGCGTGCAGACAGCGTTCGAGGGGCAGCCGTTCGGTGATCGAAGTCTCGTACTCGCGGATGCGTCCGCACCCGGTGCAGGTGAGGTTGCAGGTGTGCAGCGGCTCCAGCATCAGCACCAGCGGAAACCGCTTTCCGATCAGAGGATGGGGGGCGCGCGCCCCGCTGTCCGGCCGCCCGGAGCCGTTGGCGCGCCCGCCGCCGTTGGAAGCCAGGATGCGAAACGGGTTGGAGGCGCCGTTTCCAGCCGCGCGGTTCACCTGCCATTCGGGCCGCGGCCGCAGCTTGTTCCTGGCGATGTAGCAGGCCAGGCCGGCCGTCATCGACAGCGGAAATCTCATTCGTAATCCTCCCGCGCCGTCCCGCGCGCCTTCAGGAACGTTGCCAGCGCCAGCAGCGGGTAGGCGTCGCGGTAGAGGTGATGAATCAGATAGAGCACTTTGGGAAAACCCGTGCCCGTGGCTGCATCCTCGTGCCAGGCGCCGCCGTCCCGCTGCGTTTCAAGCAGGTACTCGACGCCCTTCTGCACGCTGATGCTGTACGCGTCTCCCGCGGCCAGCAGGCCGAGCAGGGCCCAGGCGGTCTGCGAAGGGGTGCTCGGGGCGGGGGTGAAGGCGCGATGCTGGTAGCTGGCGCAGCTTTCGCCCCAGCCGCCATCGGCGTTTTGAATCGAGCGCAGCCACTCGCCCGCCCGCAGGATGTGCGCCTCGCGGCCGCCCTGGCCGGCGGCGCGCAGGCCGCGCAAGGCGAGAAACGTGCCGTAAATATAGTTCACGCCCCAGCGGCCGTACCAGCTTCCGTCTTGTTCCTGCGCCCGCAGCAGGTACTCGACGCCCCGCCGCACCGTGTCTCCCTTGGGGTCCACTCCGCGCGCGCAGAGGGCCTCGAGAACCCGGCCGGTGATGTCGGGACAGGTGGGATCGAGCAAGGCGTTCTCCTCGGCGAAGGGAATCCCCCCCAGGGCTTTGAAATCTCCGGCGGCATCGAAAGCGGCCCAGCCGCCGTCGCGCGACTGCATGTGAACCAGCCAGTTCAAGGCGCGCGCTTCGCAGGCCCGCTGGCGCGCGCGGTCGGAGCCGCGGACGTGGCCCAGCGCCAGCAGGACCAGGGCCGTGTCGTCAATGCCGGGATAATACTCGTTGGCGAACTCGAAGTACCAGCCGGAAGGCTCCAGGCCGGGCCTCCGCACGGCCCAATCGCCCTTTCGCCGCACCTCCCTGCGGATGAGCCACTCGGCGGCCCGGCGGAGAGCGGAAGGCGAAGCGCCCGCCTCACCCAGGCTGAAGGCGGCGGTCGCGGTGTCCCGGACCGGTGAGAGGCAGGGCTGGATGTGAAAGTGGCCGCCGCAGCCGCAAACGAGCTTTTCCAACTGGGACTCGGCCTCGATGCGGTCGGGATGATCGGCGGCGTAGCCGAGCGCCTCCAGCGCCATGACGGCGAACATCATGGACGGGAAGATGGCTCCCAGACCGTTGCTGTAGCGCGTCCGGCGGAGCAGCCACTGCTCGGCCTTGCGCAAAGCGTGGCGGCGGAGCCGGCCGGGTCCGCGCCCTTCCCACGCCTTGAGAAAGCGGTCGCCGGCCAGGAAGAACCGGCTCCAGGTGAACGGTCCTCCGCGGCGCTGGAACCCGGGATTCGCGTCTGGCAGGAAAAGCTCCTCGAGGCTGAACCCCTCCGGGGCGGGCCGGGAGCGGCCGAGCGC
>CAKZVG010000619.1 GCA_937921835.1 uncultured Bryobacteraceae bacterium
GGTCCGCATGGCGCTTTGTCTGGCCGCGCTGAACTGCCTGTGCGGTGCGGCCCCGAATCCGCGCGATGCCGGGTACCGGGGCATCTGGTTCACGCTTGGCCAGAAGACCCAGTACGGCGACAAGTACTCGGGCGGACTCGGCACTTACACCGCCAACCACGTCCCGATGGCGATCTACTCCCCCGAAGCGAACAAAACCTTCTTCGTCTATGGCGGCGCCAGGCAGGGAAGACGCCACCTGCTGAACATGATCTCTTACTACGACCACCGCACCGGCCTGGTGCCGCGTCCGGTGATCGTGCACGACAAGCAGGGCGTCGACGATCCGCACGATAATCCCAGCCTGGCGATCGATCCGCGGGGGCACCTCTGGGTGTTCGTGAGCGGGCGCTCGCGCTCGCGGCCGGGGTACATCTACCGCAGCGTCCAGCCCTACGACATCGCCGAATTCGAACTCATATCGGAACGCGAGATTACTTACCCGCAGCCGCGCTGGATCGACGGGCACGGCTTCCTGCACCTTTTCACGAAGTACACCAAAGGGCGCGAACTTTACTGGAGCACCAGTCCCGACGGCCGCCAGTGGACGCCGGACGAAAAATTCGCCGGCATGGGCGGGCACTACCAGACCAGCCACCAGCGGGGCAAGCGCGTGGTGACCGCCTTCAACATGCATCCCGGCGGCAACGTCGACCAGCGCACTAACCTTTACTACCTGGAGACGGACGACGCCGGCCGCACCTGGCGCAACGCGCGGGGTGAAGCCGTGAGCGTCCCTCTCACCGAGGCGGACAACGCCGCGCTGGTGCGCGACTACCGCGCCGAAAAGCGCCTGGTCTACATTCACGACCTCGATTTGGACCGCGACGGGCGGCCGGTGATTCTCTACATCACCAGCGCCAACTTCGCACCCGGTCCTCCGGGCGAGCCGCGCTGGTGGACCGTGGCCCACTACACACCCCAAGGCTGGCGGTTCACCGAGGTGGCTCCCGCCAACCATAACTACTCGACCGGTTCGTTGTATCTCGAGCAGAGCGCCTGGCGCATCATCGGTCCCACCGGGCGGGGTCCCCAGCCCATCGGCTCGGGCGGCGAGGTGGCGGTGTGGGCGAGCAAGGATGCAGGCAAGACGTGGCGCAAGGAGCGCGATGTCACCGCAGGGAGTCCGCGCAACCACAACTATGTCCGCCGCCCGGTGAACGCGCACGCGGACTTCTATGCCTTCTGGGCGGACGGCGATCCGGACCGGTTTTCACCCTCGTATCTCTACTTCACCAACCGCGCGGCCAGCACCGTATGGCGGCTGCCTTACGACATGGCGGGCGAATCCGCCCGGCCGGTGGCGGTGAAAGCGGGCGGCCTGGTAGACGAACGGACGGTCAGTTCCCGGATTCTGGTTTATACGCGGAATTACGTTTCCGAAGGCAAGGGCTACGTCCACGACAATATTCAAAGCAGCGTGGATGCGATCCGGAAGATGGGCGCCGAGAAGGGCTTCGGCGTGGACTCCTCGGACGAGCCGGCGGTGTTCACGGCGGAGAACCTGAAGCGTTACCGGGCGGTGGTGTTCTCCAACAGCAACAACGAGGCCTTCGCCAGCGACGCGCAGCGAGAAGCGTTCCGGGCTTACATTGGCGGCGGCGGCGCGGTGGTGGGGATTCACTCGGCCACCGGCTCCGAGCGTAAGTGGCCCTATTTCTGGTCCGTGATGGGCGGCAAGTTCCTCCGGCATCCCAAGTTGCAGAAATTCACCGTGCGCGTGGCCGAGCGCGGCCATCCGGCGACGCGCGGCCTGCCGGCCAGTTTCGAGTGGGAGGACGAATGTTATTACCACGACAACTTCGCTCCCGGCCTGCGGGTGCTGCTGGTGACGGATCCCTCCAAACTCGACGATCCCAAGCTGGCCGAGTATCCCGGCGACCGCTACGGCGCCGAGATGCCGCTCGCCTGGTATAAACACTTCGACGGCGGACGCCAGTTCTACACGGCGCTTGGCCATAAGAAAGAACACTACAGCGACCCCATCCTCTATCAGCACATCCTGGGAGGAATCCTTTGGGCGATGGGAATCGAGAAATAGCTAAGGAGCGGAAGATGATACGGAGCGGCTTCTCCCGGCGCGGGTTTCTGGCGGCGGGTTTTCCCGTGATCGTGCCGGCGCGGGTGTTCGCGCGCCCGGCGCCGAACAGCCTGATCCAGGTTGGGCAGTTGGGTTGCGGGCGCATCGCGCGCGCCTCGGAACTTCCCGGCGTGCTCCGGCACAGCGGCATCGCCCGGGTAGTGGCGGTATGCGACGTCGACTCCATCCGCTTAGCCGATGGTAAGGAATTCGTCGAATCCTACTACGCCAGGGAGGGCGTGGACGGGCGCGCCGGGGTGAAGACCTACGCCGATTACCGCCGGATGCTCGAAGACAAGAGCATCGACGCCATCGCCATCAGCACGCCGGACCACTGGCACGCGCAGCCCGCCATGGAGGCGGCGCTGGCCGGCAAGGACGTCTACCTGCAAAAGCCGGCCTCGCTCACCATCCGCGAGGGGCGGCAAATGGCCGAAGTGGTGAAGCGCAGCGGGCGCATCCTCCAGCTTGGAAGCCAGCAACGCTCGGAGCTTCAATTCCGCCTGGCTTGTGAACTGGTGCGCAACGGGCGCATCGGAAAAATCACCGAAATCTTCGTCGGCTTGCCGGCCGATCCCGCGGGCGAGGAGGAACCCGAGATGCCGGTTCCACCGAACCTGGACTATGACGCCTGGCTGGGCTGCACCCCGATGGTTTACTACACCGAGAAGCGGGTGCATCCGCAGTCGCCCGATCTCAAGGCGCGCTACGGCCGGCCGGGCTGGCTGCGCTGCGAGCAGTTCGGGGCGGGCATGATCACCGGCTGGGGATCGCACCACATCGACATCGCGCACTGGGCGATGGGGGTGGAGCACTCCGGACCGGTGGAAGTCGAAGCGGACGCCCGGTTCCCGTCCAAGGGGCTGTGGGACGTGCACGGGCCCTTCTCGGTGCGGGCGCTCTACGAAGGCGGCATCGTGATGGAGATCGACGGCGAGCTTCCCAACGGCGTG
>CAKZVG010000620.1 GCA_937921835.1 uncultured Bryobacteraceae bacterium
CGCTCGGGCGGGGCGTACCAGTCGTCGGGCGGATCGTAGGCCGGCCGCACGGCGGTGGCCATCCAGTCCCAGGGCGCGGGACCGTGCGGATGGCGCCAGTCGAAGCCGTGCTCGTAGAAGACGAAGAAGCCCAGGCCGCGCTTCCGGCAAGCGCGCGCCATCTCGGCCACCAGGTCGCGCCGCGCGGGCGTGTTCATGCTATTGAAGTCCGTCTGGCGCGTGTTCCAGAGGCAAAAGCTGTCGCAGTGTTTCGCCACCAGGTTGACGTACTTCATCTGAGCCTCGATGGCCAGATCGCAGATGGCGCCGGCGTCGAACTTGCCGGCCTTGAAACGGGCGGCCAGCTTGGCGTACTCGCGCGGGCGGATCTTCTCGCGGAACATCAGCCACTCGTGGCGGCCCTCGAGCGAATACAGTCCGTAGTGAATGAAGAGCCCGAACTTCGCCGCGCGGAACCAGTCAAGCGAAGCCTGCCGGGGATCGCGGCGGTAGGTGTCGGCGTGCTCGCGCAGATGGTAAGGCGCCTGGGCGGCGGCGGCTCCCGGGCTGGCAAGTTCGGCGCAGGCGCCGGCCAGAAGATCGCGGCGGGCGATGCAGGTCATATCGGCTCCTTTTTACCGCGAATCCCTTCCCGGACGGGCGGCCGTTGGGGCATAATGGCGCCAGCAAGGAGAGCCGGATGACCCAGCCCGAAACCCAGCCACCCCCGGCGGGCGCCACCCGCCGCCGCTTTCTGTGCGCCGCGCCGCTCGCCGCCGGCGCCGCCGCGGCTTCCGCCGCCACCCCCGTCAAGAGCTTGAAGCCTTCCGTGACGGCGCGCTCGGCCGCCCGCGTGGTGGGCGCCAACGACCGCATCAACGTGGGCAGCATCGGCGTGGGCGGCATGGGAACCGGCCACCTGCGGGACTTCGTCCGCCAGAGCGAGGAGCGCAAGGACATCCAGGTCGTGGCCGTCTGCGATGTCTACAGCGTCCGCAAGGAGCGCGCGCGCAAGATCGCCGGTCTCGAGGAGAAGGACGCTTACCACGACTACCGCGAACTGCTGGCGCGCAACGCCGTCGACGCCGTGGTGATCGCCACGCCGGACCACTGGCACGGCCAGATGGCGCTCGACGCCCTCACGGCCGGCAAGGACGTCTACTTGCAGAAGCCCATGACTTACACCCTTGAGGAGGCGCGCCAGGTGGCCGAAATTGCCGCCCGCCTCGGGCGCGTTCTCCAGGTGGGCAGCCAGGGCCTGTCCTCGCCCGCCTATCACAAGGCCAAGGAACTCATCGCGGAAGGCGAAATCGGCCAGATCCTGTGGGCGCAAGGCACTTCGGCGCGCAACTCGACGCGCGGGGAGTGGAACTACCGCATCGATCCTGAGGGCACGCCGGAAACCATCGACTGGAAGCGCTGGCTCGGGCCGGCGCCCAGGCGGCCGTTCAGCGCCGAGCGCTATTTCCGCTGGCGCAAGTACTGGGACTATTCGGGCGGCATCGCCACCGACCTCTTCTATCACACGCTGGGCCCGCTGGTCTTTTCGCTGGGACTCAAGTTCCCGGTGGCGGTCAGCGCCTCGGGTGGCATCTATGTGCAAAAAGACCGCGAAGTGCCGGATACTTACGCCACGTTGATCGAGTACCCCGAATGCTGCATCAACCTCTCCGGCTCGATGGCCAACGCCGCCGGCGGACGGCATCACGGCTACGCCATCTACGGCCACCAGGGCACCATCACGTTCGCGCGCGGCGCTGTGGTGGTGACTCCAGAGGTGCTGACGCCCGGCTCCTTCGACCAGCGGCCCGAGCCGGCTCCCAAGGTGTACGAAGTCCCGCAGCCGCGCAGCACCCACGGCGCGCATACGGACAATTTCTTCGAATGCATGCGGTCCCGCAAGCAGCCCAACTTGAACGCCCAACTCGGCTACCAGATCATGGCCGCCATCCGGCTGGGCGTGGACGCTTACCGCGAGGGACGCACCAAGCTCTTCGACCCCGCGTCCGGACGGCGCATCGATCGCCTCCCCAAGCGGCCGGAGTGGGAGGGGAATGGGGTGTAAGTGGCGCGGTAGCGCTGCTTTCTCGGCGCCCCCTACACGCCCGCGGCGGAGGCGCTCTGTGCGCCGGTTTCTTCCGCGAACACGTACAGCCCGAACAGCGGCTGCGGCTCGCCGCGTCCCCAGCGGTTGAGCTTCCAGCGCACGCTGAGGAAGGCCGTCTCCGGCTGCCGGGAGAGGTCGAGCGTCAGTTTGTAGGTGCCGCAGTAGAACTTCTGCGGAAACGCGGCCAGGGGCTTGGTCCCCCATTCGGTCCCGTCCGGCGAACCCCAGATCGAGAGATCCAGGCTTTCCTGCTCGACGATACGGGTGATTCCGAGGGTAATTAACAGGCTCTTCCCCTGCGAACCGCCCAGGGCCCGAACCGGGCCGGCTCCATCCTGCCGGACGATCGTTTCGGGCAGGAGAAAATCGCACAGCGTTTTCTCGGAATCGGCGTTCTGTTCAGCGCTCATGGCACCCCCGCAGTTCTTTTGCTCGCCAACTTGCCGTGATCCGGTGGGAACGGCGCAGACCGTTCACCATTGCGGAGTCCCACCTAACCTTACTCTTGCACATTGGAGCGCTGAAACGGAAGCCCTGAGTTCCGGCAAGAGGGCGTCCGGGCTAAGGGAGTCACCCGGCGGCGTGGGAGGCACTTTCCCGTAAGACCATGCGGTGTTTTGCGGGAATGCCGCGACGCAATCGCCGGGAAATCGCCTCCGGCCCTCAACTCTCACGCTGGCGGTGCCGAAAGATATGGATAGCGGCGGAGCATGGACAATTCGCAGAAGCTCTCTGAGGTCTGGATGTTCGACGCGCGCGACAACGGATCCGCGGCGGATGGGGAATCGGGGCGGGCCTTGGCGGCGGCCGTCGAGCGCGAGCTGGTTGGCTTGTACGATGAGCACGCGGCGGCCTTGCACCGCTTCGCGGCGGCTTCCGGGGCCGCGCCGGCGCTGGCTCAGGATGCCGTCCAGGAGGCCTTCCTGCGCTACTTCCTGAGCCGCGGCGCGGGCAACGGGCCAGCGCAGCCTAAGGTCTGGCTCTTCCAGTTCGTCCGCGAATACGTCGAGAGCCGCGTCACCGAACATGCTGCCGGCGTTTGGGACCGTTTGCCGGCCGAGCCGCCGGCGGCGGTTGGCGCCGCCGA
>CAKZVG010000621.1 GCA_937921835.1 uncultured Bryobacteraceae bacterium
AGATGCCGAAGGCGCGCAGGCGCACCGCACCGAACTCGCGGTCGCGGATGGTGATGGGGTTGCTGGTACCCCAGCGCTGGTTGGTCTGGATGCGGGTCGAGAAGAAGTAGACGTCGGACTTGAACGGCGACTGAAAGGCCTTGTCCCAGTTCAGGAGGTTGGTCAGCAGCGGCAGGGTCTGCGTGTTGAGCCGGTACAGCCCCGGGGCGAAAACGTCGGCCATGCGACCTTCGTTGACGAAGGCGGCCATCTGCGATTCGCGCACCGTGAGCTGCGCGCCGCTCTGGATCTCCATGTCCTTCATGGGGAAGCGCCAGGAGAGAACGCCATCCTCCGGCTCCACCCACTGGATGACATCGATGAACTGCTTGAAAAGGAAATCTCGGATGCCCATGGCGTTGTTGGCAGTATAGCACCGCCGTTTGCGCCCGGCGCGGGGATTCCGGGACCGCGCCCGGCATCGGCCGGCGGGTTCAAATGGCTATAATTGAATCCATGGCGGCTTTGGTGAACCTGGGCACTCCCGCGCCTCCCGATCCGGCGGTCCTGGACGGGAAGGAAGCGAAGCTGTTTGCGCTTCTCGAGGACCTCGGCCGGGTGATCGTCGCCTATTCGGGCGGCACCGACTCGGCGTACTTGGCTTGGGCGGCGAACCGGGTGCTCGGCGAGAACGCGCTGGCGATCACGGCCGACTCGGCGTCGATCCCGGAGTCGCACAAGCGCGACGGCGAGGCGTTCGCCCGCGCCTTTGGCATCCGCCACGAGTACATCCCGACCTTCGAGTTCGACAACCCGGACTACGTCCGCAACTCCGCCGACCGCTGCTTCCATTGCAAGGACGAGCTGTTCACGCGCCTGGAGCAAGTCGGGCGGCAGCGCGGCGTCGCCCACATCGTCTACGGCGTGAACACCGACGACCTTGGCGATTACCGGCCGGGGCAGAACGCCGCCAGACTGCACCAGGTGCGGGCGCCGCTGGTCGAGGCGGGGCTGAGCAAGGCGGAGATCCGTGAGCTTTCCCGCCGTGCGGGACTCCCCACCTGGGACCGCCCGGCTTCGGCCTGCCTGAGCTCGCGCATCCCCTACGGAACGCCCGTCACGGTGGAGACGGTGAAGACCGTCGAGCGCGGCGAGGAGGAAGTCAAGGCGCTCGGGTTCCGGCAGTTCCGGGTGCGTTTCCACGGCGAACTGGTGCGTCTGGAGTTCGCGCCCGCCGAGCTGGAACGGGCGCTGAGCCTGGAGATGGCGGCGAAGCTGACGGCGATCTTCAAGCCCCTCGGCTTCCACTACGTGACCATCGACCTCGAAGGCTACCGCCAGGGCTCCCTGAACGAAGTACTCAATCTCAAAAAGAACGGCGGCGGGTGAGCATGCCTGCCTCCCGCCCCGGCCCCTCCGAATGAGCCAAAAGAAAATCACACCCCGATCCGAGGATTTCGCCGCTTGGTACCAGGACGTGGTTTACCAGGCCGATCTGGCCGAGCCCGCCGACGTGGTCAAGGGCTGCATGGTCATCAAGCCGCACGGCTACGCCGTTTGGGAGCGCCTGCAAGCCGAACTGGACCGGCGCTTCAAGGAAACCGGCCATAAGAACGCTTACTTTCCGCTGCTGATCCCGGAGAGCTTCCTGCGCCGCGAGGCCGAACACGTGGAGGGCTTCTCGCCCGAACTGGCGGTGGTGACCATCGCCGGCGGCAAAAAGCTGGAGGAGCCCTACGTCATCCGGCCGACGTCGGAAACCATTATCGGCCACTTCTTCTCCAAGTGGATCCAGAGCTGGCGCGACCTGCCGCTGCTGATCAACCAGTGGGCTAACGTGGTGCGCTGGGAACTGCGCACCCGCCTCTTCCTGCGCACCACCGAGTTCCTGTGGCAGGAAGGCCACACCGCGCACGCCAGCGAGGAGGAGGCGCGTGCGGAAGCGCGGCGCATGCTGGAGGTGTACGCCGACGTCGCCGAAAATGTCATGGCCATGCCGGTGATCAAGGGAACCAAGACCCAGGCCGAAAAGTTCGCGGGCGCCGTGAAGTCGCTCTCCATCGAAGCCATGATGCAGAACGGGCTGGCGTTGCAGGCGGGCACCAGCCACGAGCTGGGACAGAACTTCGGGCGCGCCTTCGGCGTGAAGTTCCAGAACCGGGACGGGCAGCTCGACTATGTCTGGCAGACCAGTTGGGGCGTTTCGACGCGGCTCATCGGCGGACTGGTGATGACCCACTCCGACGACAGCGGGCTGGTGCTGCCGCCACGGCTGGCGCCGGTGCAGGCGGTGGTGGTACCCATCTACCGCAAGGACACCGACCGGGATGCGATTCTCAGCCGCTCGCACGCGCTGGCCGCTGAATTGAAGCGCGCCGGCATCCTGGCCGAGACCGACGACCGCGAGGGCTTTACCCCGGGCAACAAGTTCTTCCACTGGGAGCAGCGCGGCGTGCCGTTGACGGTCGAGCTCGGGCCGCGCGACCTGGCTGAAAACAAGGTCGTTCTCAAGCGCCGCGACACGGGCCTCAAGCAGCCGGTGGGGCAGGAAGGGCTGGCGGAAAGCGCCGCCCGGCTGCTGGAGTGCGTGCAGAAAGACATGCACGCGGCCGCGCGCGAGCGGTTGGAGTCCCGGACCGTCACCGCGGAAAGCTTCGATCAGGTGCGCGGGATCCTCGAACCCGTGACGGCCGAGAAAGGCGGCGGCAAGTTCGTCATGGCGCACCTCAAAGATGCGCCGGAGGTGGACGCTCAGATCAAGGCGCTCAAGGCGAGCGTGCGCTGCATCCCCTTCGAGGACCGCTACGGCGGCGCGGGCCAGTGCATCCTGACGGGCGAGACCGTGCCTCGGCGGGTGGTGGTCGCCAAGGCCTACTGAGCGCCCCCTCGGCCGCCGGGCGCCGGCTGGCGGTTTCCCCCGCCCGCCGCCTGGGGGGCCCTGTGCTATGCTGCCTGCGATTGGAGGTTCCCGCATGATCCGACACGCCGCGCGGCGCGTGTCCGCGCTGCTGCTGTTTCCGGCACTCGCGGCCCTGGCCGCTCCGCCGCCCAGGAACGTGATGGTTTATCGTGAAGCGGGCCGGTTCGCCGGCTGGCCGGCCAATCACGGCATGTGGTCCTGGGGCAACGAGATGGTGGTGGGCTTCGAGATCGGCTACTACCGCGACAGCGCCACCAGCCACGCCATCGACTACTCGCGCCCGGCCGAACATGTGCTGGCGCGCAGCCTCGACGGCGGCGAGACCTGGACCATCGAGCGGCCCGAGGGGCTGCGCCCGCCGCCCGGGCAGAAGGTCGCGGGCGTGCCCACCGGCGCCGAAGGCAAGGAGCCGGTGGATTGTCCGGGCGGCATCGACTTCACCCACCCGGATTTCGCCCTCACCGCGCGCATGACCAGCATCCACGTGGGGCCGTCGCGCTTCTATTATTCGCTGGACCGCGGCAGAACCTGGCGCGGTCCTTACAAGCTGCCGGATTTCGGCCAGAAGGGCATTGCCGCGCGCACCGACTACCTGGTGAACGGCAAGCACGATCTGACCCTGTTCCTGACGGCGGCCAAATCGAATGGCCGGGAAGGCCGTCCCATCGCGGTGCGCACCACCGACGGCGGCAAGAGCTGGCGCTTACTGGCGTATATCGGCGAAGAGCCTCCCGAGGACGATTTCGCGATCATGCCCTCAAGCGTGCGTCTGGGACCGCGGTCGATCCTGACCGCCATCCGCCACCGGCGTTTCATCGAAGCGTACCGCTCCGACGACGGCGGCGGGAGCTGGCGGGGGCTGGGGCGCCCGGTTCCCGACACCGGCCGCGGCAACCCGCCCTGCCTGACCCGCTTGCGCGACGGCAGACTGGTCCTCACCTACGGTTACCGCGCCGAGCCCTACGGCATCCGCGCCCGCCTCAGTACCGACCAGGGCGCCACCTGGGGGCCGGAGATCGTCCTGCGGCGCGACGGTGGCAACTGGGACCTTGGCTACCCGCGCAACGCCCAGCGTCCGGACGGCAAGGTGGTGACGGTCTACTACTTCAACGAGGACGCCAACCAGGAGCGCTACATCGGCGCCACCATCTGGCAGCCCTGAGGGGGGCCCCGCGGCGCGCCGGACCGCGCTTGACCTGCCGGAATTCGGAACCTAAAATTAAGTTAGCGCGTCGGTCGCTGGAAAAGGTGAAGAGTATGTGTGTCAAGCCACTTCTCCTGATTTGCCCGGTGCTGGCGGCAATCTGCCTGCCGGGCAGCGCGGCTGCCCAGTCCAAGAGCAAGGCTTCGCCGAAGAAGGGCGCCGCCGTGGCTTCCCAGCAACGCGAGACGGTAGCCAAGCCCCTGAGCGAACGGGAGCGCCGGCGGCGCGAAGAGCGGCTGCGCCGCGAACTGGAGACCCCTTACCGCAAGTGGCTTAACGAGGACGTTACCTACATTATCACCGACGAGGAACGGACCGCCTGGA
>CAKZVG010000622.1 GCA_937921835.1 uncultured Bryobacteraceae bacterium
GCCGCGCTCGACGACCGCGGCGAGAAGGTCAACCTCAAGATCCGCGAGGCGCAGTTGCAGAAGATCCCGTACATGCTGGTGGTGGGCGCGCGCGAGGCCCAGGAAGGCACCGTCGCGGTACGGCACCGCAAGCACGGCGACCAGGGCACGCGCCCCCTGGACGGTTTCATCCACGACCTGCGCCGCCTGATCGACACCCGGGCGGCGACCGAGTAGCGGCCCGTGATCCTCGCCGCGGCCGCGCTGGCGCTGCTTCTTGCCGGGGCGTGCGTCTTCTGCGTGCTCACCGCGGTCGCGGCCCGCCGCTATCTCGCGGTGCGCCCGCGCCCGCTCGCCGCCGCCCCGCCCATCAGCATCCTCAAGCCCCTGCACGGCGCCGATGAGGGGCTCGAAGAGAACCTGCGCAGCTTTTTTGCGCAGGACTATCCGGGCGGGTTCGAAATTCTGCTGGCGGTGCGGGAGGCGGGCGACCCGGCCGTGGCGGTGGTGGAGCGGGTCCGCGCCGGGCAGCCGCACGTCCGGGCGCAACTGCTGATCACCGGCGAGCCGCCCTATCCCAACGCCAAGGTCTGGAGCCTGGAGCGCATGGCGGCCGCCGCGCGGCACGATCTGCTGGTGATGAGCGACAGCGACATCCGCGTGACCCCGGACCTGCTGCGGCGGGTGGCGGCCGAGTTCCAGGAGCCGTCGCTCGGTGTGGCCACCTGCCCCTACCGCGCCGTGCCAGGAAACAGCTTCTGGTCCCTGCTGGAGGCCATCGGCATGAACACCGAGTTCACCGGCGGGCTGCTGGTGGCGCGTCTGGTGGAGGGCGTGAAGTTCGCGGTGGGCCCGACCATCGCCGCGCGCCGCCAGGTGATCGAGGCCATCGGCGGCTTCGCGCGTCTCAAGGATTACCTGGCCGAGGACTTCGTGCTGGGGAAACTCGCCTCCGAGGCCGGCTTCGGCGTGATTCTGTCCTCCTGCCTCATCGAGCACCGCATCGGCGCGCAGGGCTTCCGCGCGAATATGGCGCACCGTTTGCGCTGGGCGCGCTCGACGCGCCGCTCGCGGCCGGCCGGGTATGTGGGCCAGGTGTTCACCAACCCGTTGCCGCTGGCGCTGCTGCTGGTCCTGCTCCATCCGCAGTGGTGGCCGCTCGGCGCCGTGGCCGCGGTGCTGCGCGCGCTGGCCGCGTGGTCCGTGGCCGGCTGGGTGCTGCGGGACGGGTTGACCGCGCGCCGCTGGTATCTAGTGCCGGTGCAGGATCTGCTCAGTTTCGCGTTCTGGGTGGCCGGTTTTTTCGGCAACACCATCGTCTGGCGCGGACGCCGCTATTTCCTGCATCCCGACGGCCGTTTCGAACCGGCCAAGCGATACAATGCCGGTTTGCGAGGCGCTCCATGAAACTCCATCCGTGGCTTTTCTGCCTGGCTGCCTGGCTTGCTCCGCTGCTTGCCGCCGCGGACGCGCCAGCCGGCCGCTTCTACCGCCAGCACTGGTTCGAGCGCGGCGCGGCGCACGGAAATCCCGGCACCAGCCAGGGCCGGTTCCGGGTGAACGCGCCCGAAGCGGTCGTCTCGCGCTTCGCCGCGCGCCCGGAGACGTTCCAGAGCGGGATGATGCAGATCCTGATGCGCGAGGACCTGCTCCAACTCGCCGGCGCCGAATTGTACCTGGAGTTGTGGGGCGGCCACCATTACACCCTGAACAAGCGCGTCACGCCCAACGGCCGCACCACCCATCCGATCCCCGAGGTGGGCACTGCCGAGGGCCACTGCACGTATCACTACCCGGTGATCCCGCTCAAGATCACCGACCTGGTGAACGGCTACAACGCCTTCCAATTCGCCTGCGATCAGGGCAAGTCGTTCTGGGGCCACTATATCGTCGATAACGCCTGTCTGCGGGCGGTTCTGAAGCCCGGTCACCCGGATCTCACCGCGGCCGGGCTGGCCGGATTCCGCGCCGAGGTGCGGGCGCGTCCCGCGGCCGGGCAGGAGCGGGTGGATCTCGAACTGGCGGTGCTCGGCGGTCCGGCCGGAGAGGTGGCGGAGGTCGAATTCCACGGCCACTACGAAGGGTACGACGAGATCGGCAACCGCGAGACCACGGACTGGCACGGGTTCACCAAGGACCGGAAACCGGTGGCGGTTCTGGGCGTGGCCGGCGCGCCGCCCTTCCGCGCCGCGTGGGACACCTCCATGACGCCCGGCGCCGAAGCGCGTTTCCGCGCGCTGGTGCGATTCCGCGAGCATCCGGGCCTGGTCTACGAAACCGCCGCCGCGGCGCCCATGCCGCTGCCCGCCAAAGGCGGCGCGCGGGTGCGCCAGTTCCTGTGCGCGGAGATCCCGGCGCCGTTCACCTCGCGCATCCAGCGCGCGAAAACGTGCGAGATCCCGGTGGAGGTGGATCCGGCCGCCATGGAGCGCGCCGAACTGCACGTGGTGGTATGGGACGGCGGGCGCGGCACGGTGGAGGACTACTTCACCCTCAACGGCAAGGCGCTGGTGGTAGCGGGCGAGGGACGGCACGATGTCATCTACAGCCGGATCGGGATCGAGCCCGGACTGCTGCGCCGCGGCGCGAACCACATCCGCCTGCTTTCCGACACCGAGCACCACGGCATCGAGGTATTGCTGCCCGGTCCGGCCCTGCTCATCCGCGAGCGGCGCTAGCACAGCCTGGTTTCCGGCGGCCCAATGGTACAATCTTGCTGGAGTCACCGCATGAGAAGACGTGAGTTCGTGGCGGCGGGTCTCGCCGCGCCGGCCGTGCTGTACGGCAAGAACCGGATCGACCGCTCGCGGGTCAGCGCCATCACCGACGAAATCGCCCGCAGCCCCGCCGAGGCCATCGCCTTCGCCAGACAGTACGGCCTGAAGTGGCTCGAACTCCGCAACGTCCCGGGCGCGCGCGTCACCTACTTCACCCTGCCGGAGGAGGAGATCCGCTCCGCGGCCAGGGAGTTCGACCAGAACGGCATTGGCATCTCG
>CAKZVG010000623.1 GCA_937921835.1 uncultured Bryobacteraceae bacterium
CTCCGCCCCAACCTCGAAAGTCAAAACCGCCGACCGCTTGCACGCCGGGGAGCCCGATGATGAGCGCCAGGGGGTTGCGGCCGCGGGTCGGACGGTCCTCGATCTCCTGGCGCCCCATGGAGATGGTCCGGTCCGAACGCGTGGTGGCAACCAGCAGCGTCTCAGCTTGCACCTCCACGGTGCTGCTGACCTCGCCCACGGCGAGTTCGATCGTTCGCAACTCCACTCGGGCTTGCGCGGTAACGCTGATCCCCTTCTGCTCATGCACCTTAAAACCCGGCATCGTGACTTGCAGATCATAGCTGCCGGGGATCAGGTTCGTGAAGACAAAAGACCCGGTGGTGTCGGTCTTAAAGCTGCGCACCTGCCGGGAGAGCCCGTGGGTGAGTTCCACCGTCGCGCCCGAGATGAACGCGCCCGAAGGATCCACCACACTGCCCGCGACCTGGCCGGTGACGCTCTGGCCCCTGAGCAGCGGAATGGCTGCCAGCAGGCAGAGCACGAAAATTTCAGTCCTGCGAAGTCTTCTCACCACTCACCCCCAACGAGACGGCTCTTGGGAACCGGAGTCGGCTTCGACGTTTACGCGTGCCGTCTCTCCCCGTCGGCGAGAACCCGCGGCGCTGTCCCCACCTTGGCCGCTTACCCCGCTACATTTTCCGGCCCCCGAACCGGCTGCCAGCGTCGATCATCGCCCGAACCGGCGGCTCTGTCAAGAGGCAAGTTTCGGGGAGACAAGGAGAGTCCCGCCTGAGTTGCCAGTTGATTGATTTGCAGACTCGGGGAAATGCAAGAACCGCCCGGATTCGCTGCGGCCGGGTGTCAAACCACCACGGAGCGGTCCGTGATCACCAGGGGATAGTCTTCGAGCGGCAATTCCTCGAAGCGCCAGTAGCCGCTTGCCAGGCTGGCCTTGCTGGGCGTGGTCACCGCGCCGGTGAGCAGGTCCACCAGCACCGGGTTCTCGAGGCGCGCCTGGCGGCCGCTCCAGGCCATGACGCGAAGAGTGGAGGCGCGGTAGGGTTGCTGGAGGTCGGAAGGATACCAGTAGACGTACAGGGGCCGGTTCCGGCGCGAGTACGCCGCGGTGTGGATGGCGAGTTCCTCGGCGGCGGGCGCGGCGGAGTCGAGGCGGATGAGGAAGTCCGCCTTGCGGGTCTCGGAGTCGAAGAGCGCGCACATGTTCTGATACGCGTAATAGGAGGGCTTGGGGCTGTAGTCGCGGCCGCGGATCAGCCCTTTGCTGTTGGTGGTGTCGCCGCGCTCGGCGGACCAGCCATAGGTGATGCGGCCATAGTCTGGCATGTCGGAGGCGTGGAAGTAACTGGTAAGTTCGAGTTCCAGCCCGAAGTCCAGCAGGCTGCGGCGCAGCAGCCAGCGCGCCTGCGTGGCTTCGCTCCATTCGTAATTG
The DNA here is from genome assembly GCA_937921835.1 of uncultured Bryobacteraceae bacterium. Lineage (GTDB taxonomy): Bacteria > Acidobacteriota > Terriglobia > Bryobacterales > Bryobacteraceae > CAKZVG01. The sequence continues at coordinate 1,412 of CAKZVG010000623.1, forward strand.
GACAGTCCGCCGACTCCGTTGTTCATCGAGGGCGCGCCGTTCTCGCCGTTCCAGAGCTTGAGCTTCGGATTGTAGCGGGCCAGGAACGAGCGGAAGAACTGGACGTCGCGCGCGTAGTTGGCTTCCGGGCGGGCGCGGTAGCCGTGGTAGGAGATGCGGTCCACCAGCCCGCCGAGCCCCGCCTCCAGGCACTGCTCGAAGTACTCCATCCCCATGGGGAACTGCATGAACGCGCCGCCCACGATCACCGCATCCGGGATGTGCCGGCGGATGGCGGGCGCGCTGAGCTTGACTAGTTCGAGGTAGCCGGCCGGGTCGGGTGTCTCGCTGGGCCGCCAGAAGGTCTTCCCGTTGGGCTCGTTCCAGATCTCCCAGTGGCGCACGCGGCTCCGGAAGTGCCTGGCGGTCTCGCTGGTGAAGCGGCGCCAGGCTTCGCGCGCTTCGGGGCTGTTGAGCGGAACCCAGCCCACTCCCTGGTGCCGCTCGGCGCCGGGCGTGTAGAGCGGGTTGCCGAAGCCCAGGCTGAACCAGGGCTGGACGCCCATGCCCAGCAGCGCATCGACGATGTGGTCCAGCCAGCGGAAATCATAAACGCCCTTTTGTGTTTCGCAGCGGATCCAGCCCGTCTGCACGCGCGCCCACTTCGCGCCCAGCCGCGCCAGGTGCGGATAGACGCGCCCGGCGTCGAAGAGCTGGCGGTCGAGAGTCTCGAAGCCGACCGAAAAGGGCGACGACGCGATTGCAAGCGGCGTGCGCGGCCTGAGCTTCAGCGGCGCTTGCGCCAGAGCCCGCGCGGGCGCCGCGAGCGCTGCGGGGAGAGTGAGGAGTTGCCTGCGATTCCAGGAGTTCATTCCGATTCCCTTCCTTCCAGGGCCGCCAGAAGCTGCCCGAACAGGCCCATGCCGAATTGCAGCGCGACGCGGTAATCGCTGCGTTGCAGGTCTTCCCCGCCCTCGCGCTTGTTGGATTGCGAGACGCCGGTGAGGAAGCCGTCCGGGGTCAGAAAGCGCTCCACGCCGCGGGCGGTTTTGCGGGCCGCCTCCAGAAAGGCCGGGGGCAGCCACCCGTGGCGGACGCCCAGGGCGAGCGCGGCGGCGATGCCCGAGGATCCCGACGTGTCGGGCTTGACCCGCGGCTCGTGCACGAAGCCGCTCCAGAGACCGTCGGGGCGCTGCCGGCGGACGGCCCATTCGGCCACCCGGCGGCATTCGGCCCGGAGGTCGTCCAGATCCTCGCCCGGCCCCAGCGCGGCCAGCGTGCGGGTGATCCCGAGAAAATACCAGGCCACGCCGCGCGACCAGTTTTGATACGTGCGGCGGCCATCCGGGTGCCAGCGCAACCAGATGTCGTCGCCCACCACCAGCCGCTGCTGCCGCAAGCGCAGTTGCCGCAGCGCGGATTCGCGCGCGTCCGGGCGGCGCTGGGCGCGCCAGATCATGGCCAGCGGATAGCCGATGGTGTAGCAGCCCTCGGCCGAGGTCGCGCCGCCGACTACGGCGCCCTCGGGGTCCTCGCGCGCTTTCCAGTGCGCCAGGGCGCGGGCGACGGCGGGGTGCCCGGGCAGTTCGGCGGCCAGCACGGCGATGGGCAGCGTGCTCTCCACGCCGGCGAACAGGACCTCTGGAATCTCGCCGCCCGGCCGCTGGAAGTTGTACTCGAGGTGCCGCGCGAGGCCGCGCTTCAAACCGAGATCGCGCAAGCCGTCCAGGACGCAGCCGCCCATCCAGGTGAGCGGCGCCAGGCTGTCGAGCGAATCCATGCGCGCGCGGAATTCCTCGAGCGGGCGCGCCCCTTGCGCGGCGTACAACTGCGGCATCAGACCCGGCGCCTCAAAGCGCGGCTCGCCCGTGCGCAACAGCCACAGCGGCGTGGTCCCCTTCCTCAGCGTCAGCCGGAGGCCCTCCTTGGCGGCCGCCGTGGCGTCGCGCGCGGACAGTTCGAGATCGAAAGTTTCGAACGGGCAGGAAAGACGCAGGTCAAGGACGCCGAGACGCCTTCCGGAGCGCGCCAGCGCCACCGCGAGTTCCTTGTTCTCGCGCTGATCCACCGCCACCGCCAGCCGCAGGCGCGCCGCGGTGCGCGGCGCGGCGCCGCTCCAGGAGAGCACCGCGCCGTCCGTCCCGGGCGCGACCGTAAAGCACCCGAATCCGTAGGGCCGCAGATTGGGCGGAGGCGGCGCGCCGCCGTCGCCTTCGGGCGCGCGCGCCGGGTAGCGTCGCACGGGCGAACCCGCCGCTGCCCATGCCAGCCCGGCAAGGGGCAACGCCGCGCTTCGTGAAAGAACCGACCGACGGCTGAGCGTCATGCAGCTTCCTCCTGTTTCCGGGCCAGTGTATCACAGTTGCGCAAAACTCTTGCGCACGGCGTTCCAACTGTGATACTCTCGGTTTCCTTCCCGGGAGGTGACGGTGCGGCTCGCGGTGGCGGTGGTGGTGGCGCTGGCGGGATCGTTGGCGGCGGCGGGCCGCGCGGCGCCGGCGCGGGCGGTGGCCGAGGCGGTGGAGAAGGAGATCGCCGCGGGGCGGTTTCCGGGCGCGGTGGTGATGGTTGGGACGAGGGAGAAGGTCCTCTATCACGGCGCGTTTGGACTGGCGCAGGTGACGCCGCGGCGCGCGCCGATGCGCAAGGACTCGATCTTCGACGTGGCGAGCGTGACCAAGGTGGTCTGCACAGCGACGGCGGTGGGCATCTGCGCGGACCGCGGGCTGATCGATCCGGACGGCATGCTGCTCGACTACCTGCCGGATTACCGGGCGCCGGGCGCGGACAAGATCCGTCTGCGCCATCTTGCGTCGCACACCTCCGGCTTTCCGGATTCGCCGCGCGTGGGCGGCGCGAAGGGCGAATTCCGCGGCGAGGAGGTCTTCCGGCAGCTTTTGTTTTTCGCGCCGCGCTGGCCGGCGGATACGAAGTTCGCCTACGCCTGCCGCAACGCGATTCTGCTGGGCGTGATGGTGGAGCGCGTCACCGGGCAGCGTTTTGACGAGTTCTGCCGGCGGGAGATCTTCGGCCCGCTTGAGATGAAGGAATCGGCATTCAACCGCGTGCCGCCCGGGCCGCGCGTGGTGGGCACGCACAACCCGGTGCTGGGGGAAAGCCATGCCCAGGACACGGCCGCGGCGGGGCGCGCGATCGGGAGCGCCGGGCTGTACTCGACGGCGCGCGACCTGGCGCATTTCTGCCAGATGATGCTCGGCCGGGGTGAGTGGCGCGGGAAGCGGATTCTGTCGGAGAGGGTAATCCAGGATTTTGTTACTCCGTACCGCAATCCGAAGTTCGCCAGCCGCGGGTTTCTCTGGCAGATCGGTCCCGGAGCGCCGCAAATGGGGCCGCGCACTTACGGACACGGGGGCAACACGGGGATTTCGCTCTGGATCGATCCCGACGCGGAGGTCTTTACCCTGGTGCTGACCAACCGCACCCACCCGGTGCGGCACTCCTACGATACGGAACAGGGACGGCAGGAAGTCCTGGCGCGCGGACGCGTCGCGGAAGCCGCATTGAAGGCGCTGGGGTATGGAACGAATCAGAAAGGAGTCGCTCATGTCCGGTAGAACAATCCGGAAGCTGCTATTGTTGGCGGTCCCGGGGCTGCTTGCGGCCCAACAGGCGCCATATAAGACGCTGGAGATCAAGCATTACCGCTTCAGCACGGTGGACAAGGACGCGCAGATGTGGAGCGCGCTGTATGCGGCCTCGAACGGGAAGCTCTACATCGGCTTGTGCACGCACGCCGATTCGGCCACGGTGTACGAATTCGACCCGGCGACGGAGCGGATGCGGCAGCTCGCGAATCTGACGGTCCTGTCGAACGAGCGCGGCAAGGGCACCTGGACGAACGGCAAGATCCACGTGCAGATGCAGGAACTGGACGGCTACGTGTATTTCGGCTCGCTGAGCGAGGACAATGGTCCGCCGGCGATCGACGCCAACAGTTACTCGGGTCCTTACTGGTACCGCATCCACATGCAGACCGGCAAGGTGGAGCAGTTGAGTAAGATCAACAGTTTTTGGGGACTGCTGGGACAAGCCATGGATCCCAAGCGGAGGCTGATTTACGGCCTGGCGGAAAACGGCAACTTATATAAATACTATATCGATGAGGACTGGACCGAAGATCTCGGCCGGGTCGATAACTGGGACATCTGCCGGACGATCTTCGCCGACGATCAGGGCAACGTCTACGGCAGCTACCCTCCGGGGCGGATCTGGAAGTACGACGTGAAGGCCGACCGGGTGCTGGACCTGGACCACGTGCAGCTTCCCATCATCAACCAGTCGCGCACGATGGCGAACCCGATGCTGGACCGCAAGGTACAGTGGCGGATCGTCGAATGGGACCCGGTGGACCGGGCCGCTTACGGCATCGTGGGCGGCAGCAACCTGCTGTTCCGCTACGACGTGCATGACGGGCCGGAAGGCAGGATCACGCCGCTCGCCCAGATGCTTCCCGCGCAGATTCTCAAGGGCGACCCGATGGACTACCCGTACGCTACGCTGGCCATGGCGATTTCGCAGAAAGAGCGCAAGATTTACTACCTGCCGGTGACGGGCGGCGATTTCGACTATGGCGCGGTCAGCAAGGACCAGCCGGCGTACTCGCTGCTGATGTCCTACGACTTAAAGACCAAGGAGCGCGCGGAGCTGGGCATCCTGCGGGCGCGCGACGGGCGCCACGCCTACGGGATGGGCGCGGCCAAAGTGGACCGGGAGGGAAGAGTCTGGTTCGTGGGCGCGTTCGAGGAGCCGGATCCGAAACTGGCGGCGGGCAGGA
>CAKZVG010000624.1 GCA_937921835.1 uncultured Bryobacteraceae bacterium
CACGGGCCTGGTGGCAATTATCGAAGGTCCGCGCCGGCTCTCTCTGCGCACCGCCGCGCCCCGCTACACGCTCTCGGCCGCGCGTTGGACGCCGCTTGAGGAATTCGAACGCGACACCGTTCCGAAGCTGCTCGAACGCGCGCGCTTCCTCCAGGCCAACATCCTGACGCAAGCCTCCGGCGAGCGGCCTGCCGCGCGCAGCCACTTCCTGCGGCAATTGGGAGAGCGTCTCTACTTGAGCCGCCGGGAAGAGGTCCGCCGCGAAGGGCTGCTCAACCGCCTGCGCGGGTGGTTCTGGCAGGCGGCCGAAAACCACGAACCCGACGACATCCTGCAAACCCACATGTTGTTCGAGGAGGCCCGGAGGACCATGCCCGCCGATGCGCTGGTGCGGCAGATGATCTCGGCCTCCTGCGCCGGACAGGTGGTGCGCGTGGGGCGCATGCCCGCGGGTTCTTACTGCGCCGGCGTGGAGCCCGTCGTCTGGAAGGTGGACGTGCCCGAGGCGCCGGAACGGGCGCCTGCGTGGGCCATCGAGCAGCGCCGCCTGGCGCGGAGAATGGAGGCGATCACGCGCTGGTGGGTAGAGAAACGGCAGGCGCCCAACGGCGAACTCGGCGGCGGCTGGGAGGACGACGTGGAGATCCTGCGGTACTGGGGGCCGCAAGCGCTGGGTCTGGGTTCCGAGGTGGCGGCGCGCGGCATCCTGAAGATCGCCGAGGGTCTGTGGGCGAGCGGAATCTTGCGCGACGGTTATAACCGCGGCATCACCGACGTCGAACACTCCTCCGAGCCGACCACCGACAGCCAGCCGCTGGCGGCGGCCCTCGATCCCTCAAACGCCACGCTGCGGGCGCGGCTCGGCCAGACCACGGCCTGCTCGGAGTCCTGGATCGCGAAGCAGCCCGACGGTTTCACGCGTTTCCGCAGTTCCTGGTTCAACTGCCGCGAGGCCGACACCTCGCCGGCCCGCGCCGTGGATGTCCATCTCAACACCCGCGCCATGGGCCCGGCGCTGTGGTACGCCTACCTCACCCGTGACGCCGCGGTGGTGCAGCGAATGGCAGCCTGGGCTGACGCCTGGATTCACGCCATGCGGCAGCGCGAGCACGGCAAACCCGCCGGGGTCTTCCCGCCCGCTCTCCGCGCGCGCGACGGCGTCTACCTGTTGGGTAAGAGCTGGGACAAGCCGGAAGCCGAGTGGGACTACTTTCAATGGAGCGGGGGCGCGCAGGAGTCGCTCACTTCGCTGCTGCTGGCGGTCTACGAGTTGACGGGCGATCGGAAGTACCTGGACGCCGCCACCGAGAGCTTCGCCGTCCTCGAACACTGCGCCGCGCATGCGGAACTCTGCCAGCAGATCGTGCGCTCCCCCGAAGCGTTCTACCTCTGGCGCCGCATGACCGGCGATCCGCGCTACGATCGCGCGTTCGCTTACCAAGCCAGCCCCCCGGACGAGGAAGTTCTGGCGTCGATGGCGCGCACGGCGCGCGAATGCGAGCAGCGCTTCTCGAAGAACTGGGACATGTTCACCACCGAGGTGCTCTACACCGACCGCGTGTATTACCCGCTGCCGCCCGAATACCGCTGGCGGCTGTTCGGCGGCGAAGCGCCGCGCGGCGACCGTTATCCGGCCTTCGCCGTGACCTGGCCCGCGGCGCCGGCCGAGTTCGCCCGCGCCGTGCTTTCGGCCTCGGCGCGCGAAGTGCGCGCGCGGCTCTACAGCTTCGAGCGTGAGACGAAGCAGGTTCCGGTGAGGCTCTGGCGGTTGGAGCCGGGTCCGTACCGCTGGCAATGCGGCGATGCGCAAGGGGAGTTCCGAGTGACGCGGCTCCCGCATGCGCTCTCCGTGCCGCTCGCGCCGCAACGGGAAGTGGCGCTCCGCATCGCACCGGCTACTCGGCGGGGGGCGAAGTGATGCGGAACTCGGCGCGCAGGAACTGCCAATCGGGCAGCTCGTAGGCGCGGTATTCGGTCTTGGTCGTGCTGGTGATTTCCCGGGACTCGTACGGTCCCAGCGAAGGCACTTTGGCGCTGAACGCCGCCACGGGCTTGTCCTCCGGCCGGGCGGTGGCGGGGCGAATCGTCAGTTCCATTACCAGGTCGGAGAGATCCGCGCCCGAGTGGTTCACCACGAGGTACTTGATCTGAACATTCTTTTTCGCATCCTCGGTGATGCGGAAGCCGGTCACCTCGATGTACTTGGCCAGCGGATGCGGTTTCCCGCCCGGGGCGGGTGTGGCGGCCACGGTTTCAAGTGGCGGAGGCGCGGTCTGGGACGCCGCTTCGCGGGCGCGCGAGTTCGGAAGGACATAGAGCAGCCAGATCGCGCCCAGGCTCACCAGGAAGCCCGCCACGAGCAGCGCCACCACCCAGCCGGGGACTCCGCCGGAGCGCGCCGCCCGGGGTACGGCGGGAGCATAGGCCTTACGGGCGCCCTGGGGCGCTGCCGGCGGCGCAGGCGGCTGAGCGGCGGGCGCCGCCGCCGGGGCTTCGGTGGAGGGTGCGGACTCCTTGGCGGCGCAGTTCGGACAGGAACTCTCCGATGGTGGCACCTCGGCGCCGCACTGCGGGCAGATCCATGTGAACATAGGTCTCCCTCTACTGTAGCGCCGCGGCGGCGGTGGCGGCGGCGGGAGGCTCCGTGTCAGAATCGGCGGTGTGGAGTCCGGCGTGGAAGCGATGGCGACATTTGAGTGGAAGGTGAACGGCGCGCGGCGCTCCGTGACAGTGGCTCCGGATGCGACGCTGCTCAGCGCGCTGCGCGAGCAACTCGGGCTGACCGGCACGAAGTGCGGCTGCAACGAAGGACGGTGCGGGTCCTGCACCGTGCTGCTGGACGGGCGGGCGTTTCGCGCCTGCCTGGTGCCGGCGGCGAAGGTCGGCAGGCGCGAGGTGACCACCATCGAGGGGCTGGCCGCGGGCGGGAAGCTGCATCCGGTCCAGCAGGCGTTTCTCGAACTGTCGGCGTTCCAGTGCGGCTTCTGCACTCCGGGCATGATCCTGCGCGGCGTGGCGCTACTCGCCGAGACGCCGGAGCCTTCGGAGGCCGTGGTGAAGACCGCGCTTGAAGGCAATCTCTGCCGCTGCGGAACCTATCCGCGCATCGTGGAAGCCGTGCGGCTGGCCGCGCGCGGAGGCGGCCGTGGGTAGCGCGGTGACGCGGCGGGATGCCTGCCGGCTGCTCGGCGGCGGCGCGATGCTGGTGGTGCTGGAGGGGGGGCTGGAAGGCGCGGGCGGCGAGTCCCTGGCGGCGCGCCTGTCCATCGACGCCGCGGGCGCGGTGACCGTGTTCACCGGCAAGGTGGAGATGGGGCAGGGCGCGCGCACCGAACTGACGATGGTGGCCGCCGAGGAGCTGTTCGTGCCGCCCTCGCGAATCCATCTGGTGATGGGCGACACGGCGCTGGTTCCCGACGACGGCGGCACCTTCGCCAGCCTCACCACGCCGCTCACGGTGCCGGTGATCCGGCGCGCCGCCGCCGCGGCGCGCGCGTTGCTGATCGAACTGGCGGCGGAGAAGTGGTCTGTCCCGGCGGCGAGCCTGCGGACCGAGGATGGCCGCGTGCTCGGGGACGGCCGCGCGATCTCCTACGCCGAACTCGCCGGCGCGGAGCGCTGGAAAGATCCCGTGCCGGAGAACGCCGGCGCCGTCCCGCCCGCCGATTGGCGGATTTGCGGCCAGCCGCTGGCGGCGGTGCAGGGTCCGGAGATCGTCACCGGCCGCTTGCGTTACAGCGCCGACCATTCGCGTCCCGGCATGCTGCATGGGCGGGCGGTGCGCGCGCCTTTCTATCTGGCGAAGCTCGACGGCTTCGAGGGCGCGGCGGCGGAGAAACTGGGCGCGAAGGTGATTCGCGACGGCGGCTTTCTGGGGGTCGTCGCGGCGGACGCCAGCACGGCGGAAAAGGCGGCGCGCGCGGTTCAGGCGAAGTGGACGGGCGAGGATCTGCCCTCCCTCGGCGAGCTTTACCAGCGGTTCAAGGAGAATGCGAAAGCGCCCGCCCCCGGCCCGCCCGGCAGCCGCTATCCGGGCGTGTTTGAGCAAGGCAGCCTGGAACGCGGCTTCGCGCAAGCCGTGCAGCGCCACGAAACGCGGCATCTGATCCCACCCATCGCCCACGTTCCGCTGGAGCCGCGCGCGGCCATCGCCGAATGGCGGGGCGAGGAACTCACCGTCTGGTACGGCACCCAGGTTCCCTTCGGCGTGCGGCAGGAACTGGCGCAGGCCTTCAAGCTGCCGGCGGAGAAGGTGCGGGTGATTTCCTGCCAGATCGGCGGCGCGTTCGGCTCCAAGCACCGGGCGGAGGTGGCGCTCGAAGCGGCCCGGCTAGCGCGCGCGGCGGGCAAGCCGGTCAAGGTGGTCTGGTCGCGCGAGGACGAATTCACCCAGGGATACCTGCGGCCGGCCGGCGTGGTGGAGGTGCGCAGCGGGCTGGACGCCTCCGGCAGGATCGTGGCCTGGGATTTCCACAACTATGCTTCGGGCGCGGCGGGGCTGGCCGTGCATTACGCGATTCCCAACTTCTATTGCGGGTTCCACCGCGCCGACTCGCCGCTGCGGTCGGGCTCCTACCGCTCGCTGGCCGCGGTGGCCAACACGTTCGCGCGCGAGGAGCATATGGACGAGCTGGCGTCGCTTGCCGGGCGCGACCCGCTCGAGTTCCGCCTGGCGCACAGCGGCGACGCGCGCCTGCGGGAAGTCGCGGCGCGGGCGGCCGAGCGCTTCGGCTGGGGCCGCGCGAAACCGGGCGCCGGGCGCGGCTTCGGCGTCGCGCTGAACATCGAGAAGGGCGCGCGCATGGCGCTCTTCGTGGCGCTGGCCGTGCAGGCGGGCAAAGTGAAGGTCGAACGCATGGTGATGGTCTTCGACTGCGGCGCCGTCATCAACCCGGACAATCTGCGCAACCAGATCGAGGGCGCGCTGATCATGGGCATCGGGGGAGCGCTGTTCGAACAGGTCCGCTTCGACCGGCAACGGCTGCTGAACGCGAGCCTGGCGCGCTACCGCGTGCCGCGCTTCTCCGACGCACCCGTCATCGAGACGATTCTGGCCGGCCGCCGCGACGTGCCCTCGACCGGGGCCGGCGAGCCGCCCATCACGCCGGTTGCCCCGGCCATCGCGGCCGCCATCTTTTCGGCTACCGGAAAGCGCCTGCGCGACTTACCGTTCGAATCGCAACTTGCGGCGCGGTAGAGTGTTCCGGCGCCCGGCAGGCGCTGGACCAGCGCCGCGACCCGCGCCGAGCGTGTCCCGCGCGCGT
>CAKZVG010000625.1 GCA_937921835.1 uncultured Bryobacteraceae bacterium
TTGGCCGCTTCGATGTCGGGGGCGAGCAGGATGTCGGTGTTCTCCACCAGCGGCGTGCTGACGCCCTTGCGGTCGGCCGCGAACTTGCTGAGCGGCACATCGAGCGCGATCGGACCTTCGACGTAAGCGCCCGTGATCTGCCCGCGCCGGTTCATCATGCTCAGACCGGCCGCGTCCACGGTGGCCGGCATGTCCGGGTTGACGAACTCCAGCGCGCACAGCGCGGCCAGGTTCGGCTGCTCGATGCCGATGGCGTGCGCGACATCGATCATGTTGCGGCAGATGTCGGCCTTCTGCTCGAGCGTGGGCGCGATGTTGATGGCCGCGTCGCCCATGAGCATGCAGCGCTGCATGCCCGGCACCTGGAACACGATCACCTGGCTGAGCAGGCGCTTGCCGCGCAGCCCCTGCTCCTTGTCGAGCACCGCGCGAATCAGCGTGGCGGTGCCGATCTTGCCCTTCATGAGCAGGTCGGCCTTGCCGTCCCGGACCATCCCGATGGCCTTGCGCGCCGCCGCCGCGTCGTCGGGCTCGTGGACGATCCGCTCTTCGGGAATGTAGAAGCCCGCCCGGCCGGCCATGCCGCGGATTTTCTCCGCGTTGCCCACATAGGTGGCCTCGGCCAGGCTCATCTCGCCGGCCTGCTTCATGGCCTCGATGACGTCGGGGTCCTGCGCGGCGGCGACCGCGATGCGCATGGGCCCGCGGGTGCGGGCCAGCGCCACGATTTCATCCAGCGTCAACGGCATGCGCGCTGCCCTAGGCGGCGTCCAGCACCGCGCTTGCGATCTGGTCGAACTCGGCGTCGGTGAGCAGCCGCTTGTTTTCGATCGAGAACTGCTTGACGCGCGACAGGATCTCGTTGGCCTGTTCCGGCGTGGCGGTGCGCTGGCGCCGTTCGAGATGCTCCTCGATGTTGGCCAGCCCGCTGCCCTTGCCGAGCGCGATGTCCACCCCGGGACGCCCCACCAGTTCGGGCTTGAAGGGGATGTACTCGAGCGGCTCCACCACCCGGCAGCGGCGGTGGAACATGGTCACGATGCCGGACTCGATGCGGTAGAGCCAGTCGCCGACGATGGGCCGGTTGGGCGGCGCCTGCACGCCGGCCAGTTCCTGCACCAGCTTCGACAGCTCGTAGAACTTCTCGGTCCGGATGCCGGTCTCGACGCCGTAAAGGCACTTCAGCGCCATGACCGTATCCTCCAGTGGCACGTTGCCGGCGCGTTCGCCCGTCCCGGTCACCGTGACGTGCGCCACCTCGGCGCCCGCCGCCAGGGCGGCGATGGTGTTGGCGACGCCGATGCCGAAGTCCTCGTGGCAATGGATCTCAAGCGGCTGTTTGAAGCGCGCCTTGTAGCGCTTGACGAACATCGAGATGGCCTGCGGCGTGCAGCCGCCGAAGGAGTCGGCGATGGTCATCGCGTCCATATGGCCTTCGGTTGCCACCTTCTCGATAAGGTCGAGCAGAACCTCGGGCTCGCTGCGGGTCGAGTCGATGGTGAAAAAGACCGTGTAAAGACCGGCTTCCTTGGCCGCCAACGTCGTATCGATGGAGGATTTCACCGCCCAGTCCATCGACTTGCCGTAGGCGTTGCGGATGATGTGCTCGCTCGACGGAATCTCGGTGATGATGCCGTGGACGCCGCAGGACTTCGCCAACTCGACATCGGCCGGCATGCAGCGCGCGAACGAGAAGATCTCGGACTCGAGGCCCAGCGCGACGATTTCACGAATCGCGGCTTCGTCCTCGGCCGAAACGGCCGGCATACCGGCCTCGATGCGGTGCACGCCGGCCTCGGCCAGCTTCCTGGCGATGGCGACCTTTTCCTGCCGACGGAACACGATGCCGGTCTGCTGTTCGCCGTCGCGCAGCGTGACGTCGTGTATCCGGATGCGGGCGGGAAAGTTGAACGAGGCGCGGACCTCCGGCTCCCAATTCCAAGGGCTGGTGAACCACTGCCCGGTCTTCCACGGCTGACTCATGAACGCGGCCTCCTTGTTGCCGAATCCGCCATTATAGACGATCCGCCGCGGGGGGCTCCGCGAGAAGGGATCGGCGGGCCACCGGCGCCCCATCGCGCCCGGGCCGGTTGACGGTCCCGCCGCCGTGGCGCGCGAGGCCGACGGTCTCAGGCGCGGCGGCAAGCAGCAGCGAAGGAGATGAAAAACCCTTCATCGCAAAGGGCTTGCGTCTCTGAAATCGTGTGCTACAATTCCTAACACAAGTATAAAGAACGTGTTGAGTGTTTGGGGAAAGGGCCGCGGCGGCTGGCAAGCTTCGCGCTTCGTTTGATGCCGCGGGTTGGAAGTGTTACTCCCGGCCGCCCGGTCGTGGCTCCGTCGCGCCACTCCAACTCGGGAGTCTCCCCGGACTCTCGACGCCAGTCAGAACCCAATGATTCGCGAAGGATGTAGGCGTTTTGGAAGCCAGCGATCCGAGACGCGCTGGACCGCGTCCGTTCGAGCCCACCGGCAAGTCAAACGTCGAAGGATCCCCTTCCTGATCTGCCTCCGTTTTGAACCCAATTCGGAAAGGACAGAGAGACTTGATGAAATCCGCAACTACTTGCTTCCTGCTTTTGCTGCTCCTGCTTGCGGGATCGGCTAATCTACCGGCGCAAGAGACCACCGGCGCCATCACCGGCACGGTCATGGACGCTTCCGGCGGCGCGGTGCCGGGCGCGAAGGTCGAGGTGGCGGGTCCGAACTTCAGCCGGACCACGGCCACCGACACGCTCGGACAGTATACCTTCCAGACGGTGCCTCCCGGAACCTACGAACTGACGGTTTCGGCATCCGGCTTCCGCATCTTGAAGAAGCCCGGGATCGTGGTCCAGGTCGGCAGGACTTATAAGATCGACATCCCCATGGAGGTGGGCCAGATCACGGAAAGCGTGGTGGTGACGGGCGAGTCGGTGATCGTGGATACCACGCAGACGACGATCGCCACCAACGTGTCGGCCGCCTTCTTCGAGCGGCTGCCGAAGGGGCGGGATTTCTACTCCCTGATCGCGCTGGCGCCGGGCGCGCGCAACGAGGTTCGCGGCGGCGGCTTCCAGATCGACGGCGCCAGCCCGGCCGAGAACATCTACACCATCGACGGCATGGACGTCACGAACCTCCAGACCGGCGCTCTGCCGCGCCAGGCCCGGGTTCCCACCGAGTTCATTCAGGAGATGCAGATCAAGTCGAGCGGCTTCGAGGCGCAGTACGGCGGCGCGATGGGCGGCGTGGTGAACGTCATTACCCGCAGCGGCGGCAACGAATTTCATGGCCACGCCGGCCTCTACTGGGAGCTGGATGGGGCCAACGCCGGTCCGCGGCCAACTCTGCGGCTTAACCCGCTCAACGACAACGTGGGCGACTACTTCCATAACTCGCGGGACGGCTACCGCATGCTCAATCCCACCTTCTCGCTGGCCGGACCGGTGATCAAGGACCGGCTGTGGTTCTTCTCCGGTTACGATCCGCAACGGTTCAAATACAACCGCACCGTCACCTTCCTGCGCAACAACCAGACCAGCGAGTTCGAGTCCAGGGTCTACCGCGACTACATCACCGGGAAGCTCGACGCGGCCCCGACCGGCCGGCTACGCCTCTACAGCGGGTACCTGTACACCCCCACGAAGCAGCGCGGCAGACTGCCCTCGCGGCAGGGGACCGACGCCCCCACCGCGCCCTGGTCGCAGCTTGGCGAGCGGGCTCCCTCCTACTCGATCACCTTCGGCGGCGACTACAACGCCACCTCGAAGTTACTGTTCAGCGTGCGCGGCGGATACAACTGGCGCAATATCACCAACTACGGCACCCCCGCCACGCCCTACCTCCTGTACCTCGCCTCCAGCCTGGCCATACCAGGGGTGCCGGACCGTTTCCGGGCCCCCTCGGGCGCTTTCACCGCCAACAACCGCACCTGGATCTTCGACGTGCAGGACCGCTTCCGCACCAACGCTGACGTCTCCTATATCTTTAATGCGGCCGGGCAACACAGCTTCAAGGCCGGCTGGGAGATCAACCGGCTGCACAACTCCCCGAACGGCAACACCTGGCCATATGGATACTTCCGGGTGGGTTGGAACCAGACCTACCGCGCCATCACCAAGGCCCCCCAGACGCTGCGCGGCCAGTACGGCTATATTATGTACCGCTATTACGCCGTCACCGGCGACGCGTCCAGTTCCAACCAGAGCCTGTTCTTCCAGGACACATGGCGGCCAACCAAGAAGCTCAGTCTGAACCTCGGGCTGCGGACCGAACGCGAGTACCTGCCAGCCTTCCGGTTGCCGGAGGGCGTCACCGGGAATCCCATCGAGTTCGGTTTCGGCGAGAAGCTGGCTCCCCGCCTGGGCGCCGCCTACGACGTGAAGGGCGACGGCAAGTGGAAGATCTATGGCGCCTTCGGGCTGTTCTACGACATGATGAAGTACGAACTGCCGCGCGGGAGCTTCAACGGCGACGCCTGGAAGGATTACGTCTACCCGCTCGACGATCCCGACCTGAGCAAGATCTCCCTCATCGGCCAGCCCACCCTGGCCGGAAACGCTCCCGTTCCGGGGATGCCCGCGCCCTGGGAGATCGTCGACTGGCGCATCCCGTCCAACCCGGGTGAGGGCATCGACAAGGACCTGAAGCCGATGCGCCGCCGCGTGTGGGATGTCGGCGCCGAGCACGCGCTGACCAGCGACATCGCGCTGCACCTGCGCTACACGCACAACTCGCTCGACCGCGCGATCGAGGACGTGGGCGTTCTTCAGGCCGACGGAGAGCACTACTATATCGCCAACCCCGGCTTCGGCCTGACGGTCGACCCCAAGACCTGGGAACCGGGTTTTCCGCCGACCCCCAAGGCCCGCCGCGACTACGACGCCGTGGAGTTCCGCGTCGAAAAGCGATTCTCGCGCAGCTTCCAGTTCCAGGCCAGTTACACGTGGAGCCGGCTGTGGGGCAATTACGGCGGACTCGCCAGCTCGGACGAAAACGCGCGCTTCAGCCCCAACGTCAACCGTTACTTCGACCTGCCCTTCATGAGCTGGGACAAGAACGGCAAGGAGGTCCTGGGGCTGCTGGCCACCGACCGGCCGCACACGTTTAAGTTCTTCGGGACTTACTCCTGGAACAACAAACTTGGGTCCACGAACTTCGCTCCGGTATTCTATGCCCAAAGCGGCACGCCCCTCACCACGGAAGTGTTCATGGTGTCGAGCGTGCCCATTTTCGTGAACGGGCGCGGCGACCTGGGCCGGACTCCGGTCCTTTCCCAGACCGATCTCCAACTCGCCCACGACTTCAAGGGGCTGGCGGGCGAACGGCTCCGGGTGCGGTTGGAGACCAACTTCACTAACCTGTTCAACCACGCCACGGCGACCAATTACTATGTCCGCTATTCGCACGCCAACGACGGGCAGGTGCAGTTCGCCCGCGAGGTGGACTTTTTCAAGGGCTTCGATTACATCAAGCTGATGCGGGACCAGA
>CAKZVG010000626.1 GCA_937921835.1 uncultured Bryobacteraceae bacterium
GGCGTGCGGACCCGGTTGTGGTTGGGTTGGCCGCCCCATTTCTGAATGACGACCTTCACCCGCCCCATCCACAGGTCGAGCAGGTCCTTCAGGTTCCCTGGGGTGTTGCGGAAGGTGACCTTGGAATTCGGATACACCTCAAAGGTGCTGCCGTCGGAGACCCGGAACACCGCGAAACCGTCCTCCCCGGTGACGATCACCTGCTGCACGCGCACCGTGTCGCCCACGTTCAGCGCCCACGGGCGGGAATCGCGCAACACGGAAACCTGGCCGGAGGCCTCAACGACCCTAGCGGCGGAATCGCCACCGAAATAGGACATCTGCCCGAAGCACAAGGGCGCGGCGGCGGCTGCCAGCAGCCACGTCCGGAGGACGGAGCTTTCTCGTCGGGACATGATCGCCCTGCTTCTTTCTGCCAAGACGCCTCCCACACCCCCGGCGGCGGGGACGTGGCCAAATTCGAGTCTACCCTAAAATTGCAACAGCAAGCGCGGAACCGTCCCGCGAATGCAGCCATCCCTATGTTACGGCAGAAAGTTCTGAAAAGAAAGAGCCGATAAAAAGGTTACAATAGACTCATCGCATGTGTCGAAAGGTCCCAGCGCGGCGCAAGGCCGCCGGAACGCTCCTGGTGGCGGGGCTGTTGTCCGCAGCCGGGTTCGCCCAGCAGAATACCCGGAGCCTGGCGGTGGAATGGCGCCGGATCGGCAATTCCTCCATGGATTTGTCGCTCGCCTCGCCCGCCACGGGCGCGGTTGACCGGGTCTGGTATGCGGCGGGCGGGCAGGGGTTGCTGGCCAGGACCGCGGCGGGACGCACTTTCCACACCGCGGATTTCGAGCGTTGGCGGGAGGCTAGCGAAGATCCTCCGGCGTCGGCGCCAGCCGCGGCGGTCCGGCTGCCCGAGCCTTCCGTTCTGGTCCGCCGCGCCGAAGCCCGCCCGGGGCGGCTCTATGCGGCAGGGCGTTTCGTCTTCGCCTCCGACGACGGGGGGCGCACCTGGACCAATCTGACCGGCTTTAAGGGCAGTTCGATCATCGGCGAAGGCGTGCGCGACCTTGCCGTCTCGCCGGTGAGCGAGGACGAGATCGCGGTGGCCAACGAGGCCGGGGTATGGCGGTCGGTGGATGGCGGGCGGTCCTGGAGCGGGCTGAACGTGGAGCTTCCGAATCTGACCGCCCGGCGGCTGGCCGGTTTGCCGCGGGGCAGCCGGGGAACGCGCATTCTGGCGGTTGTGGCAGGCGGAAGACGTGAGGTGTTCGAGTGGGCGCCGGGCGAGAAGCAGGCCTGGCGTCCCGTCCGCGACGCGGGCGTGGAGGCCGAGGATGCCCTGCGGCAAGCGCTCTCCGAGGTGCTGGGAACGGCGCTGACGGCGGCCGCGCGGAACGGGAGTTTCCTCTACGCCGGGGCGGCCGACGGCCGGATCTGGGTTTCCGCGGACCAGGGGCGCAGTTGGATTCTCCGCGACGGCGCGGGTGCGCCCGTCGAGGACTTCTTCGTCGACGCCAGGGAACCCCGCCGGGCGCTGGCGGCGTTCGCGGCCCGTGAAGAAACCACCGCCGGGCGGGTGCTGCGAACCATCAATGGCGGCCTGGTGTGGGACGACCTGACTTCCAACCTGCCCGCCGGCGCGGTCCATGGGATTACGGCCGATGTCGGCAGCGGCGCGGTCTACGCCGCAACCGCGGCCGGGCTTTTTTTTACCGCCGCGGAACTCGCCGCGGCCGCGCCCGCCACGGAGTGGACGCGGGTGGGCGGCTTGCCCGAGGCGCCGGTCTTCGATGTCGAACTCGACGGCGGCGGCAACCAGATCTTCGCCGCCGTGGAGGGGGCCGGAGTGTTCGCCGCTGCCGCCCCGCACCGTTTTCTCGACCCGCGCGTGCTGAACGCCGCCGATTACAGCGCGCGAGCGGCCGCGCCGGGATCGCTGATCAGCGTGCTGGGCGCGCGGGTCCGCTCGGCGCGCGCCGGGGATCTTTCCTTTCCCGTGTTGGCCGCGTCGGATTCGGAATCCCAAATCCAGGTGCCGTTTGAGGCGCGCGGCCCCGCGCTCGCCCTGGCGCTGGAGATGGCGGCCGGGCGCTCCGTGCTGGGGGTGCCGCTTGAAACCGTCTCGCCCGCCGTATTCGTCGACCGCGACGGAACGCCGATGGTGCTCGACGCCGACAGCGGCGTTCTGCTCGACGCCATGACCCCGGCCCGCTCCCACTCGCGCATTCAGGTGCTGTTGACCGGACTCGGCCGCACGCGCCCGGACTGGCCGACCGGCCTGGCCGCTCCGCTGGAGTCGCCGCCGCGCGTCGCCGCCGAGGTGAAGGCGTATCTGGACCGGGCGCCGGTCGAGGTCACCAGCGCCGCGCTGGCGCCCGGCTACATCGGTTTCTACCTGGTCGAGCTGCAACTCCCGGAACTGGTGAACGCGGGACCGGCGGAGCTTTACATCGAGGCCGGCGGCCGCCAGAGCAACCGCGTACGGATCTACCTCGAACCCTGAGCTTGCCCGATTCCGAGGAACGCGCGGAGTTCGGCCTCCAGGGCGGGCGTGCAGGCGGCGCAATTGCCTCCCCCGGGATCCGATCCGCCGTCGAAGTTCAGGAAGACGCCGCCGGCTTCCTCGATCAGGATCTTCAGCGGGGCGAAATCCCACAGCTTGCCGTTGGGCTCGATCCAGACGTCGGCTTGTCCCGATGCGAGCATCACGGCGTCCTGGCAGCCGCCCCAGTTGCGCACGGCCCAGAAACGCGACATCCACTCGAGCAGCCGGTCGGCGAAGGGCAGCCGGTTGGCGATCTCCAGTTCATTGATGCAGAGAACCGCGCTGGACAGGCTTTGCGCGGCCGACACGCGGAGCCGCCGGCCGTTGCACCAGGCGCCCTGGCCCCGCACGGCGTGGTAGGTGGCCGCCAGCATGGGCATGTGAACCACGCCCAGGGCCACCCCGGCGGGATCCTCGAGCGCGATCATGACGGCCCAGGAGACGCCGCCGCGGACGAAGTCGCGCGTGCCATCGATGGGGTCGACGATCCAGCGCCGCCCGCTCGAGGCCGCTTTTGCGAGCCCCTCTTCGCCCAGCAGACCGTCCGCCGGAAAGGCTTCCCCGAGAATCGCGGCGAGGATGCGCTCGGCTTCGCGGTCGGCCTCCGTTACCGGCGACAGATCCGATTTCTGCTCGGCCGCCACGCCCGCCGCACGCAGCCGCAGCACCGCCTCTCCGGCCAGCGAGGCCGCCCGCCGCGCGGCCTCGAGTTCGCGTTCAAAGGGCATCCTGGGTATTGTAGCGGGAGCGGCGCCGGTACGTCATTCCACGGGCGGCGGGCCGGTTCTGAACTCGGTCCCATCAGGCGCGGTCGAAATCGCCCTCTGGGACATTCTGGAACACCCGCTCGGCCAGCCCATGTGGCGGCTACCCGGCGGCGGATGAGGACCTCCGCATCCGTGTTGGCCCGCACGGCAAGGCCACGCCCGGGATGGCCGCCGCTTTCTGCCGCCGCGCCGCGGAGATCAGTCCATGCTTCGTCGAGGAAGCCGCTCCCGATCGGGGGCATCAGGGAACTGGCGCATCGGCGGCAGAACAGGCGGATTCCGCTTGCCACCGGCGAACGGCGATTCGCCAAGTGCGGCCTGGCGCAGACCTGCCACCGCATCGAGCGGCCGCCGTACAATCCGCAAAGCGGCGTCGGCACCCCTGCCTCGCTGCACGTGGTGTTCTCGACGCCCCACGTCGCCATCCAGCAAATCACCCACCGCGGCAACGACCCGTGCTGGCAGGACCTGTTTCAGGGCGGCGCCATCCGCTACGAAAAAGGCTTCGCTCTGCCACCGGACCGCCCCGGGCTGGGAGTCGCGCTGGACGAGAACGTAGCCGCCAAACGCCCCTACCAGCCCCACACCTGCCAGCAGTTGCGCTTCGTGGACGGCGGGATCGCGGACCACTGACTCGCCAGCACCCGCCCTGGCTACAACGCCCGGAGCGCGCCGGCGGGGAATTCGACCACCCACTCGCGGGCGTGGCGGTGGCGTTCGTATTCCTCGCGCGGCGCTTCCACCGCGAGGCCGTCCTCGAACTCCAGGCGCACCGAGGACGGCTTCTCGACGGCGCGCAGCAGCCGCGCCGGCGCCTGGTTGGGTCCCGGGCGACCGTCCCGCGGCAGGGCGCGCAACTGCTCGGGGCGCACGCAGAGCTGCACCCGGTCTCCGATGAAATGGCCGGGGAAATAAGGGCCGGCGATTTCGACCCCGCCGTAGCGGACGCGGCTAGACTTCTTCGCCGGATCGAGCGCGCGGATCTCCACCGGAAGAAGGTTGTAGATCCCCAGCAGCCGGGCGACGGAGACGTTGGCGGGCGCGTCCGCCACCTCGCGCGGCGGTCCGCTCTGCACTACGCGGCCTTCGCGCAGAACCAGCATGTCCTCGCCCAGCTCGAAGCACGCCGCGATGTCGTGGGTCGCCAGCAGAACCGGGGTGCGGAACTCCTCGCGCACCTGGCGCAGCAGG
>CAKZVG010000627.1 GCA_937921835.1 uncultured Bryobacteraceae bacterium
GCGCGCCCGGAGCAGTTCCGCCGCTTCGGCGAAGTGCCCGCCATGGAGGAAAGCGAAGCTCAGCGCGAGCTGCCGGAACGGCAAGTTCCCCGCGCCCGGGAACGCTTCTTCCGCCCGCGCGCGCCATTCCTCCGCGGGCGCCGGGTCCCGCGCGAGAAACCCGGCCAGCGACGCCAGCAGACGGGACTGCGGCGACTGCGCCTGGCCGAGCGCCGCTGCGGCCAGCTCCCGCGCTCGCGCCCGTTCGCCCATCTGCATCCGCCACAGGGCGAGTTGCACGCCCACCAGCGCGGCCAGTTCAGGGTTGCGCTCGCGCTCGGCCGCGGCGAGTTCCTCCAGGCCCCTGAGGGCCGCCTCCCAACGCCCGGTCGCCATTTCCCACTGCGCGCGCCGGATGGGAACCAGCGGATCCCGCAATTCGGCGCGCGCGGCAAGGAATTTTTCGTGGATCTCTCCGGCCGCCCGCCGGTCGCCGGCCAGCAGCCGCGCCCACGCCGCCTTGTGGAGCGCGCCGCCGCCCAGGAATCCGGCATCCTTGGCGTGCGCTTCCAGGAAGCAGCGCGCCGCCTCCTCGAAAGCCCCGAAATGAAAGTGGATCTCGCCCGCCGAATCAAGCGGGTTGGCGGCTCCGGGCTCGAGTTGGCGGTAACGCTCGACGCTCTTCAGGGCGCCGGACCGGTCGCCGAGATAGGCTTGCGCATAGGCCAGCGAGTTCCAGCCCGGGGCGAAGCCCGGCTCGGCGGTGGCGGCCCGCTGGAACCACTCCACCGCCCGCGCCGTGCGCCTCGCGCGCAGTTCCGCTTCGCCGATGGCGCGCAGCAAGGACGCGTCGCCGGGCGTCAGCTTCGACAAGGCGGCCAGCAGCTTGACGCGCTCCTCCTCCTCGCCCTTCAGGCCCGCCGCCAGGATGGCGATTTCCAGCCGGTCGATGGCGTCGATGCGCTCGCCCTGGAGGTTTGAGCGGGCCGCCGCGGCAAGCGCGCCGCTTGCGTCCCCTCCGGCGGCCAGCAGGCGGATCAGCGACAGGTACGCCGGACCGAAAGCGGCATCGGCGGCCAGCGCCTTCTCCAGACCGGCCCGCGCCGCCGCCGGGTCCCGCGTCATGAGCGCCTCGGTCCACAGGCGCAGCGCCTGGTCGCTTCCGGTGGCGAAGCGGCGGACGCCGGGAGCCAGCGCCCGCGCCATCTGCTCGCAGGCCGCCACAACTCCTCCGGCGGCGGCGTACCTGATGGCATCCCGGCCTGCGGGGCTGCCGGTCAGAACGGCCCGGAATTCAATGACGCCCCGCGACTCGGTGTAGTATCCGTACAAGATGCGCGCCGCGCGCACGCCCAAGGCCTCGCCCCGGGATTCCACCACCACAGGCTCCAGGCCGGGCGCCGCCCGGAGTTGGTAACGCAGCACCTCTGGCGCGGCGCGCCCGATCCAGTCGTGCGCCGGATTCCCGCTCAGGTTCTCGAAGGGCGGCAGGGCAACGCGGAGACTGGCGGCTTTACCCGCCTGCCGGCACCCGCCGGCGGAGAGTAGCGCTATAATCAGGACAGCAAAAGCCCCGGCGCGCGGGCTAAAGGACACGCGGGTCCAGGGCCAGCAGGTGCTGGAACTCAGGATGCTCTTGCAGCGCCGCGAATTCCGGATCCTCGCGGAATTTGTCCCGGTCCTTGAAACCTTCCTCGAGCGCCTTGCGCATATACAGCAGCACCCGGTCCACCATCCCCGCCTTGGCGTAAACCTTGGCCAGATAGTAATGGAACTTGGCGCGCTCCTCCACGCTGCGCTCCTGAAGCAGGACGCCATGCGTGCTGCGATGCTCGAAGACTTCCGGGTCGAGCGCCAGCGCCTGCTGATAGGCTTCGATGGCGTCCGCGTACTTCTTGCGCGCAAAATGGGCCGTACCCAGGTTGCTGTAGATGGAGGCCGAATTCGGGCTGTACTTGAGAGCCTTCTTGTACTGGCCGACGGCGCGCCGGTAGCTCTTCTTCGCATAATGCACCGTCCCGAGGTTGTTGATCGCCTCGGCGTAGTGCGGATTCAGTTTGAGCGCCTGTTCGTAGTGCTTCTTCGCCGTGTCCAGTTCGGTCAACTGATGATAAGCGATCCCGGTCTTGTTGGCCAGCACCGCCAGCCGCTGCTTGTCCACCGGCACTTGCTGCTTCACCGCCTCGCTCTGCTGCCGGTAAGCGTCCACCGCTTCGCGGTACATGCGCCGCGCCATGTAAATATCACCCCGCATCTCCGGAGTGAGATCCTTGGGGGCGGCCGCCGGCGGCGGTGCGGCCGGCGTTCGCAACGGGGAATCGTGCGGAATCCCGGCCGGGGGCGCCGGAGCGGGATCGGGCGTGGTCTGCGCGCACGCGCTTACGGCGTAAAAAATCAAGGCGAGTATGGATCCAATCACGTAGGCGGAAACCATAAGCGGCCTCCTATATTTCCACTATATCGAACTCCTTGGCCAGTGCGAGATTCCGTCCGCCGGAGGCTTCGCCGCCACCCGCGCCCGCG
>CAKZVG010000628.1 GCA_937921835.1 uncultured Bryobacteraceae bacterium
GCGCGGCCGGCGTGCTGCCTGGGGACGCCGCGGCTGGGGGATGGCTCGCGCGCCGGGCGGCTCAACGCGCCTGAACGGGTACAATTAAGGGTTCATGCGCATCGCTCTGGGACAGATCGACACGACCGTGGGCGACCTGTCCGGCAACCTCGAGATCATGCTGCGCTTCGCCCGGCGGGCGGCCGAAGCGGGCGCCGAACTGGTGGTCTTCCCCGAACTGTCGCTCACCGGCTATCCGCCGCGGGACCTGGTGGAGAAACCGAGCTTTCTCGACCGCACGGAGAAGAAACTCGCCAGGCTGGCGGCGGAGACGGCGGCGCTGCCGGTCACGCTCATCGCCGGCTACGCGGGACGCTCGAGCGCCGCCAAGGCCCGTCCGGCCGCCAACTGCGCGGCGGTGATCGGCGGAGGCCGGGTGCTGTTCGAGCAGCGGAAAATGCTGCTGCCGACTTACGACGTTTTCGATGAGGGACGCAACTTCCAGCCCGCCGAGTCGCAGTCGCTGGTGGAGATCGCCGGACGGCAGGTGGCGCTGGTGATCTGCGAGGACGCCTGGAACGATCACGACGCCTGCGAGAACGGCCGTTACGACCGCAACCCGGTGGAAGAATTGGCGCGGCAGGGCGCGGAGATCCTCATCGTCATCAACGGCTCGCCGTATTGCATGGGCAAGCGCGAACTGCGCCGCGCGATTTTCGCCGCCACCGCGCGCCGCTACGCGATCCCGGTGGTCTATGTCAACCAGGTGGGCGGCAACGACCAGCTCGTTTTCGACGGCTCCAGCTTTGTTCTGGACGCCGCCGGCCGCGTGATCGCCTCGGGCGCGTCCTTCGCCGAGGATCTGGTGCTGGCCGACACCGGCACGGGCTCGGGCGACCGGCGCGAGAACCTCCCGGACGAATGCGAAGCGGTTTACGAAGCGCTGGTGCTGGGCACGCGCGACTACCTGCGCAAGTGCGGTTTCAGCCGAGTCCTGCTGGGCTTGAGCGGTGGCATCGACTCCTCGCTCACCGCCGTGATCGCCGCCGACGCGGCCGGCGCGGCCAACGTGGTGGGCGTCGCCATGCCCGGCCCCTACTCCTCCGATCACAGCCTCAGCGACGCGCGCGCGCTGGCCGAAAATCTCGGCATCCGCTTCGAGATCGTCCCTATCACCGGCGTGTACGAGAGTTTCCTCGGCGTGCTTGACCCGGTGTTCGGCGGCGCGCCGCGCGGCGTCACCGAGGAGAATCTGCAAGCGCGGCTGCGCGGCAATACGCTGATGGCGCTATCGAACAAGTGGAACGCGCTGGTGCTCACCACCGGCAACAAGAGCGAACTCGCGGTGGGCTATTGCACGCTGTACGGCGACATGTGCGGCGGGCTGGCGGTGATCAGCGACGTGCCGAAGACGCTGGTCTACCAGCTCTCGCGCGTCGCCAACCGGCGCCACCGGGACGCCATTCCGGAAAGCGTTTTTACCAAGCCGCCGTCGGCCGAATTGCGCCCCAATCAGAAGGACTCCGACTCCCTGCCGGAGTACGGCGTGCTGGACCGCATTCTGCGCCGCTACGTGGAGGAATACCAGCCGGTGGCGCAAATCGCCGCTTCCGAAGGCCTGCCCATCGAACTGGTCCGCGAGGTGATCAACAAGGTCGACCGCAACGAGTATAAGCGCCAGCAGGCCGCGCCGGGCCTGAAGGTGACCACCAAGGCCTTCGGGATCGGGCGGCGGTTTCCCATCGCCCAGCGCTTCTTCGAGTAAGCCATGGGAATCGCGCCACAGCGGGTTTTGGCGGCCGCCGCGTTGCTCGGCGCGGCGGCGCTGCTCGGCGCGCGGGGTGGCGCGGAAGCCGAGAGCGTGGGGCCGCTCCCCGGTGGGGGCTTTCGTCTGCCGGTGGGCTGGATCCTGCGCCCGGCGGGCATGCAGTTACCGCTCGACACGCTGCCGATGTCGGCCGCGCTGTCGCCGGACGGCAAGTTCCTGCTGGCGCTCAACGGGGGGCGCAATCCGCCCTCGGTCAGCGTCCTCGACGTCGCGGCGGCGCGCGAGATTCAGCGCGTTCCGGTCGCCGACGGATGGCTCGGCATGGCCTTCACTCCCGACGGGCGGACGGTCTACGTGGGCGGCGGCTCAACCGCCAGCATCTTCGAATTCAGCTTCTCGCCCGAGGGCCGGCTCGCGCCCGCCCGCACCTTCGCGCTGGTGCCCGAGGCGCGCCGCACCCACCAGGACTTCATCGGCGACGTCGCGCTCTCGCCCGGCGGGCGCCTGCTCTACGCGGCTTCGCTTTTCCGGGACCGCATCCTGGTGGTGAATCCGCAGTCCGGGCGCGTGATCGAGGAATTCGCGACCGGGCGGCGGCCGCACAGCATCCTGTTTCACCCTGGCGGCGAGTCGCTGTTCGTCTCCAACTGGGCCGACGGCACCGTGATGCAGCTTGAAGCCGAAGGAGGCCGCCGCATCGCGACTCTGCGCGCCGGCGCGCACCCGGCCGGCATGCTCTGGCGGGACGGCAAAGCGGACTCCGAAGCCGAGGGGCAGCCGGAGTGGACCGCGCGGCTTTTCGTCGCGGCGGCCAACACCAACAGCGTGTATGTGTTCGGCGAAACGCCGGGCAAGGGCCTGGAATTGGTTGAGACCCTCAACGTGGCGCTCACGCCCCGGCACCCGGTGGGGATGACCCCAAGCGCGCTGGCGATG
>CAKZVG010000629.1 GCA_937921835.1 uncultured Bryobacteraceae bacterium
AGCGCCACCAGGTCCGGTTTCCCGTCGCCGTTCACGTCGGCGCCAAGGACTTGGTAGCCGCCGGTCAGGCCGGTGGCGATGGTCCGCGCCTGAAAGCGGGGGAGAGCAGCGGCAGCCGGCAGCAGGCAAGGAATCAGGAGAAGAGCAAGCCAAGCACGTGGCATCTACAATGGCCCCCTGTCATTTGAGCAGGTCATCAAAGAACCCCGTGCGGGGCAGTCCTTCGCGCAAAAAACCCGACACGGGCGGCGCGACCGATTCCGCGGCGCATTCGAAGACCAGGTGCCCGCAGCCGGCATCTACCCGCACCGGGGAAATCCGCAGCAGGCGCGCGAATTCGAGCGAGGAGGCGGGATTCACCATCGCATCCTGCATCGAAACCACGATCAGCATCCTGGCCCGCACCTCGGCGGCGGCGCGGGCGAGCGAGCCTCCCCAGCGTGCGGCCACGTCGTGGGACAGCATGGCCTCGAGCTGCCGGACGCGGTCGTTGGGGTCGAAGGCGCGCTCGCGGTCGCGCTCCCGCGCGGCGGCCGAATACTTCTCGAAGCCCGAGCGCGGGGTCACGGCGGCGCGGTATGCCGGTGAGACGAGCGCGAAGTGGTGCAGCAGGGTGAGGCTCACGATCTCCGGGCGCTGCTCGTATTCGCCGTCCCGGTAGTCCTTGTGTTCCCGGATGGCGTGCAGTTCGGCGTTCCACAGCAGCAGGTCGGCGGAGGCCAGTTGCGGGCTGCCGGCGATGGACACGGCGCGGCCGAGCAGCTCCGGGTGCGATACCGCCCACTCGAAGGTTTGCATGCCGCCCATCGAGATGCCGATCACGGCGTGCAGTTTGCGAATGCCGAAGACCTCCTGGACCAGCCGCCGCTGGGCGTTCACCATGTCGGCGATGGTGACGCGCGGAAACCGCAAGCGCGGCTGCGCGGCGCTGTTGGAGGGCGAGGAAGACACGCCGTTGGCCAGCGCGTCCACGGCGATCACGAAGAACCGGGAGGGGTCGGCGAGTTTGCCGGGCTCGGGGCCGATCAGCGCCTCCAGGTCTTTGGACGTTCCCGTGAACCAGGTAGGGAAAAGCACCGCGTTGCTCTTCTGTTCGTTTAGCGTTCCGAAGGTGCGGTAGCCGGCGCGGCAGTCCCGGATGACGCCGCCGCCCGCCAGCCGGAAGTCGCCGAGCGAGGCGTACTGCTGGGCTTCCCCGGCGGCGAGGCAGACGGCGAAGGGGATCGCCAGCAGCAGCGCGAAGCGTGGAGTTCCGCACGGCATGGTTCCATTCTACGCAGCCCGCCCTATACTCGGATGGGAGGCTTGCAAGCGATGAGAAAACGCGCGGGTGTTCTGCTCGGCTTGACAGCGGCCACGGCCCTGGCCGAGGTGAGAATCATCGACCCGCCCGACGGCGCGATCCTCAACCGGCACGACGGCGAGCGGACCGTCGAGGGGCTGCGCATCGCGGTGAAGGGAACCGCGCCCGGCCCGCACGTGACCGTCAACGGGCGCCGCGCCGAGGTGCGCGGCGGACAGTTTGAAACGACCGTCACGCTGACCGCCCGCGAGAACCGCATCGTGGCGGCGGCTGAAGGCGCCAGACACGCCGTCACCGTGCTCTGGGACCGCGACTCGATCCGGCGCTACCGCTTTTCGGTGGACGACAATATCCGCTGGCTCAAGGACGTGGCCGAAAAGCGTTACGCCTCGCTGTTTGAGAATCCCTACCTGGCCTCCTGGCGCGAAATGCACCGCAGATTCGGCGCCAGGATTCACTTCAACATCTACTACGAGACCGAAGGATTCAACCTGTCGCAGTTTCCGGACCGTTACCGTTCCGAGTTTCAGGCCAACCGCGACTGGATGCGGCTGACCTTTCACGCCCGCGCCAACGATCCGGACCGGCCCTATCGCAACGCGCCGGCGTCGCAAGTGGTGGCCGATTACCGGCTGGTTACACGCGAGATCGAACGCTTCGCCGGGCGCGAATTACTCAGTCCGGTAACCACAATCCACTGGGGCGAGGCCACGCGCGAGGCCTGCGCCGCGCTGCGCGCCGAGGGAATCACCACGCTGGCCGGATACTTCGAACTCCGCCAAGGGGCGCCGCGGGTGAGTTACTATCTCAACCCGGAGCAAGTTGCTTACTTAAGCGGCCGGGATTACTGGAAGGATACGTCCCTCGATCTTCTCTTCGTGCGCCACGACATGGTCGTCAACACGGTGCCGCTCAACGAGATCGTTCCGCGGCTGGAGAAACTGGCCGCCGACCCGCGCCAGTCGGAAGTCATCGAACTGATGATCCACGAGCAGCAGTATTATTCCGACTTCCGCGGCTACGCGCCGGATTACACGCAGCGCGTGGAGCGCGCCCTCGAATGGGTGACCAGAAACCGCTACCGGCCGGTTTTCTACCTGGAGGGCTTCCTGGGGGCGCCGGAGCGGGAGGGCTTCATCGCGCCCGTTCCGAAGAGCGCGGCGGAATGGGCGCGACGCAGGACGGCGCTGCGCGCGGCGCTGCGGAAGCTGCTGGGGGAATGGCCGCCGATGTTCACTCCCAAACCCGAACTTACCGGGCGGGAAGCGCGCGCGGGATACACCCTCGAGCGCATCCGGTTCGACAACGGCGCGGGCGCCGCGGTGCCCGGCTATGTCCTCGTCCCGGAAGGGTGCACCGCCGCCGGGCCGGCCATTCTCTATCACCACTATCACGGCGGCAAGTACGAAAACGGCAAAGAGGAAACCATCACGCGCGCCTTTTCCATGCTGGATTTCGCGACCGGTGAGGCGCTGGCGCGCGCGGGCTATTTGGTGCTGGCCATCGACAGCTACGCCTTCGGCGAGCGGCGCATGAGCGGACCGGGCGGGCCGGCCGAGGAGGGCCGGGCCGCGGAGTGGTCGATCTTCAAGGATTTCCTCTGGCGCGGCCGGACCATGTGGGGCATGATGGTGCGCGACGACCTGCTGGCGCTCGAATACCTGCTAAGCCGTAAGGACGTGGATCCGAAGCGCGTAGGCGCGATGGGCATGAGCATGGGCAGCACGCGCACCTGGTGGGCGGCGGCCCTGGACGAGCGGATCAAGGTGGCGGTGAGCGTCGCCTGTCTCACGCGCTATCAGGACCTGGCGGCCAACGGCGCGCACGCGCAACACGGTTTTTACTATTTCGTGCCGGGGATGTTGAAGGAGAAAATCGACACCGAGAGCGTCGTGGGGCTGATCGCGCCGCGCGCGCACCTGACGCTTACCGGCGCCGCCGACGCGGGATCGCCCTTCGAGGGCGTCCAACTGATCAACGATTTCCAGCGCCGCCTGTATGCGCTGCTCGGCCGCCCGGAAGCCTTCCGCGGGGTGTTGTACCCGGGCGCCGGGCACGTCTACACGCCGGAGATGTGGCGCGAAACGATGGAGTGGCTGAAGGAGCATCTCTAAGGGCGGCGGTCCGCCCCGTCAGGCCGCTTTCGCCGCGGGCAGCGGTTTCACCTTCGCCAGTCCCAGCTTCTCAAGCAGCCGGATGGCCGGCCAGGCGGGATCGAACTCGCCGCGGCGGAACGCCATGCAGGCCGCGGCCGGGTAGGCGTGGTGGTTGTTGTGCAGTCCTTCTCCCCCGGTGACCAGGGCGATGCTTTGCACGTTGGTCGCGAGGTTGTTGAAATTGCGGTAGCCGATCATGTGGCAGATACTGTTGATGCTGGAATTCAGCAGGATGTAGGCCACCACGTGAAAGGTCCACGCGGCCAGTCCCCAGGCCCAGCCGAACAGCAGCATGAAGATGGCCAGGCCGGCCAGGACGCCGTACTCGACGCCCGGAATCCGGTCGAGCAGGTCGCGGCGGTAGTCGGGCGTGTACTTGGAGATGGTTTGGGCGTTGGCGCACTCCCGCCGGTAGTAGAAAAAGTTTCCGAAAAAGACCTTCCACAGGCCGTAGATATAGGGGCTGTGCGGATCGCCTTCCTGGTCCGAGAAGTGATGATGCTTGCGGTGCACCGCCACCCATTGCCTCGGCACCACGCCGGTGAACAACGCCAGGTGCAGGTGCATCAGGAATCTCGCGGCCGGATGCAACTCCAATCCGCGGTGCGCGAGCGCGCGGTGCAAATAAATGGTGGTGCAGAATACGGAAATCTGCAATACGGCCACGGTCAGAACGGCCATCCAGACGAAACTCATGCTCTCTCCAGTCGGTACGATTCAAGCGCGTCGGGGGCAGTCTGATTCAGGCTGGATACACCGCACTCACGCTTCCCAGTGGCGCTAACTTCAATGATAGCAGACGGGCGGCCGCGCCGCCAGCGCGGGGGCGTGGGGCGGCGGCTATACTGGTACCTGGAATGTCCGAAGTTCCCTTCGTTCACCTGCACTGCCACACCGACTACTCCCTGCTCGACGGCGCCTGCGAGATCGGCCAGTTGATGGATACCGTGGCGAAGCAGGGAATGCCCGCGGTGGCCATGACCGACCATGGCAACCTGTTCGGCGCGGTGAATTTCTACAACCAGGCCAAGGCGAAGGGCGTGCATCCGGTGATCGGCTGCGAGGTCTACGTGGCGCAGAACGGCCTCGCCAGCCGCTCCGACTCGCGCTACAACCACCTGGTGCTGCTGTGCGAAAACCAGGAAGGCTACCGCAACCTGATCGACCTGGTTTCGACCGCCTTTCTCGAGGGGTTCTACTACAAGCCGCGCATCGACAAGGAACTGCTGGCCCGGCACGCCAAGGGCCTGATCGGACTTTCGGCGTGCCTCAAGGGCGACATCAACGAAACGCTCAAGCAGGACCGCTACGACGAAGCGCGCCGTCTGGCTTACGAGTACCTGGACCTGTTCGGAGCGGGAAACTTCTTCCTCGAAGTGCAGGACCACGGCCTGGACGACGACCGTATCGTGGTGCCGCAGATGAACCGCCTTTCGCGCGAGACCGGCATCCCGCTGGTGGCCACCAACGACTCGCACTACCTGGCCCGGGAGGACGCGCGCGCCCACGAGGTGCTGCTGTGCATCTCCACCGGCAAGACGCTCCGCGACGAGAACCGGCTGCGCTGGCGCGAGCCGGAGTTTTATCTGAAGTCGCGCGCGGAAATGCTGCGCTACTTCGGGGAGATGGAGGACGCCCTCGACCGCACCTGGGAAATCGCCCAGCGCTGCAACATCAAGCTTGAAAAGGTCAAGGAACCGTTCCCCCGCTTCGACGTTCCCGAGGGCCATTCCACCGCCACCTACTTCGAGTACGTCGCACGGCAGGGCTTCGAGAAGCGCCGCCCGCGGCTGGAGGCGATGCGCCGCGAAGGCCGCCTGAAGCACGACCTGGCCGAATACGCCGAGCGGCTGGACCGCGAGATCCAGATCATCCAGCAGATGAAGTTCGCGGGCTATTTTCTCATCGTCTGGGACTTCATCCGCTTCGCCAAGTCGCGCGGCATTCCGGTGGGGCCGGGGCGCGGCTCGGCGGCCGGCAGCCTGGTCGGCTACGCGATGGAGATCACCGACATCGACCCGCTGCAATACGAGCTGCTGTTTGAGCGCTTCCTAAACCCGGAACGCGTCAGCATGCCCGACATCGACATCGACTTCTGCACCCGGCGGCGCGGCGAAGTGATCCAGTACGTCACCGAGAAATACGGCCGCGAGCAGGTGGCGCAGATCATCACCTTCGGCACGCTGGGCGCGAAGGCGGCCATCAAGGATGTGGGCCGGGTTCTCGGCATGAGCTTCGCCGAAGTGGAGAAGATCACCAAGCTGGTGCCGCAGGAGCTGAACATCACCCTCGAACGGGCGATTGAGAAAGAACCCGCCCTGGGCGAGGCGGCGGCGCGCGACCCCAACGTCAGGGAGTTGCTCGATACGGCGCGCAAGCTGGAAGGCTTCGCGCGCAACGCCGGCATGCACGCGGCGGGCGTGGTGATTTCGCCGGCGCCGCTGCGGCAACTGGTCCCGCTGTGCAAGACCAACCGCGACGAAATCGTCACCCAGTACGACATGAAGGGCCTGGAGAAGCTGTCGCTGTTGAAGATGGACTTCCTGGGCCTGACCACGCTCACCATCGTCTACGATGCGCTGGAGTTGATCCGCAAACACCGCGGCGTCGAACTGGTGATCGAGGACCTGCCGCTCGACGACAAGGACACCTACCAGATCTTCACCTGCGGCTACACCAGCGGCGTGTTCCAGTTCGAATCCCCGGGCATGCGCGACATCCTGCGCCGCTACCAGCCCGAGCGTCTCGAGGATCTGTGCGCCCTGAACGCGCTCTACCGTCCGGGACCCATCCAGGGCGGCATGATCGACGACTTCATCGACCGCAAGCACGGCCGCAAGCAGGTGGTCTACGACCTGCCGGAGCTGAAGGAAATCCTGGAGGAGACCTACGGGGTCATCGTCTACCAGGAGCAGGTGATGCAGATCGCCGCGCGGCTGGCCGGCTACTCGCTCGGCGAGGCCGATCTGCTGCGGCGCGCCATGGGCAAGAAGAAGGCCGAGGAGATGGCCAGCCAGCGGGCGCGCTTCCTCAAGGGCGCCGAAGAACGCAAGCTGCCGCTTAAGAAGGTGGAGAAGATCTTCGACCTGATGCAGCAGTTCGCCGGCTACGGCTTCAACAAGTCGCACTCGGCCGCCTACGCCTACCTGGCCTACGTCACCGCCTACTTGAAGGCGCACTTCCCGGTGGAGTTCATGGCCGCGCTGCTCACCTCGGAAACCGGCAACACGGCCAAGGTGGTGAAGTACATCAACGAATGCCGCGAGCGCGGGATCAAGGTGCTGCCGCCGGACGTGAACTCGAGCGACTGGAGTTTCACCCCCGGCGGCGACGCCATCCGCTTCGGCCTGGGTGCGATCAAGAACCTGGGCCAGCACGC
>CAKZVG010000630.1 GCA_937921835.1 uncultured Bryobacteraceae bacterium
CCTTCATTCCCACCAGGTGCTGGATGGCGCCCGAGATGCCCACCGCGACATACAGCTTCGGCGCGACGCTCTGCCCCGAACTTCCCACCTGGCGCTCGATCGGCAGCCAGCCGTTGTCGCAAACCGGGCGCGAGGCCGCCACTTCCGCGCCCAGCGCCGCGGCGAGCTGCTCCACCAGGCGCACGCCCTCCTGATCGCGGACGCCCCGCCCGGCGGCCACGATGCGGGCGGCGGCCGAGAGATCCACGGCGCGGTCCGACTCGCGGAACGGCTCTCCGGGGACGGTGCGCACCGCCGCCGGGTCGAGCCGCGGCTCGAAAATCTCCACCGGCGCGGCGCCTTCCGCCATTCCGCCGGCGCGAAAGCTGCCGGCCTGGAGCGAGAGAAAGTGCGGCCCGGCGCTGGTGAAGCGGAGGTCGGCGTTGAGCTTCCCCTGGAAGTACTGCCGCGTTGGCACCGGCTCGCCGTTCTCGACGCGCAGGCGGATGACATCGCTCACCAGCGCCTGCCCGAAACGCGCCGCCAGCCGCGGCGCATAGTCGCGCACCTGATAAGTATGCGGAAACAGCACCAGGGACGGCCGCGCGCTCCGCACCAGCGCTTCGAGCGCGCCCGTCCAGGCCTCGGGGGTGTAGCGTGCGAGCAGGGGGTCCTGGACCGCCCAGACGCGATCCACCGTCCTCATGGACGCTTCCGCGGCGGCCGCGCGCGCCTCCGGAGCAAGCACCGCGGCTTCGGCCGGCAGCCCGAGCCCGGCCGCCACCTCGCGGGCCGCGGCCAGCGCCTCCCAGGACGCGCTCACCCATCCGCCGCCGCCTTGTTCGAGAACCGCCAGTACACTCACAGCACCCTCGCTTCGAAACGCAGTTTTTCAACCAGCGCGGCGGCCGCGGCGCGCGCGTCGCCTTCCATCATCCGCGTCTGTTTGGAGCGCTCCGGCGGATACAGGCGGACAGCTTCGAACGTGCTCGCGGGCGCCACCCCCAACTCGGCCGCCGTGGTGCGCCGGACCTCTTTGGTGCGTGCTTTCCGGATTCCCATCAGCGTCGCGTAGCGCAGCTTGCCGATCCCGGACTGAATTGTCAGTACGGCCGGCATCGGCAGTTCGAGAAACTGAAACCACCCGCCTTCGAGTTCCCGCTTCACTCGCAGCCGCCCGGCTTGGATTTCGATGCCCACCACGATGGTGGAGTGCGGCAGGCCGAGCAGTTCGGCCATCAGCACGCCGGTCTGGCCGAAGCCCAGATCGCCGGACTGAATGCCCGTCAGAACAAGATCCGGGGCCTCCCCACGCACCGCCCCGGCCAGCAGGCGCGCCACGCCCAGGCTGTCGTAGGCCCGAAGATTGTCCTCCTCGATGTGGATGGCGCGGTCGGCGCCTTTGGCCAGCGCCTCGCGGAGCGCTTCCGCGGCCTGCGCGGGACCGGCGCACACCGCCACCACCTCGCCGCCGTGCCGCTCCTTGAGACCCAGCGCCGCTTCGAGCGCGTAAGCGTCCGGTTCGTTGATCTCCCAGTCCAGACCGGCTTCCTCGATCCACTCGCCGGAGACGGCGGTCCGCAACAGCGAATCGCGCGCGGGAATCTGTTTGATGGAGACGGCGATCTTCACAACTCCCCCCAACCGGCCGGGGAAATCCCGGCGGGGACGTCTGGCGCTAGCCTTGCCAGCGCTTGAAAATCAGGCAGCCGTTGGTGCCGCCGAAGCCGAACGAGTTCGACAGGGCGTGTTCGATGCGCATGGGCCGGGAGCGGTGGGGCACGTAGTCGAGGTCGCAGTCCGGGTCGGGCTCGTCCAGATTGATCGTGGGCGGGGCGATCTGATCGCGCAAGGCGAGCACGGTGATGCCGGCCTCAAGCCCTCCGGCGCCGCCAAGCAGGTGTCCGTGCATGGACTTGGTGGAGCTGACGCTGAGCTTGTAGGCGTGCTCGCCGAAGCAGCGCTTGATGGCGATGGTCTCGGCCCGGTCGCCCACCTCGGTGGATGTCCCGTGGGCGTTGATGTACTGGATCTGTTCCGGCGCCAGCCCCGCGTCCCGCAGCGCGTTGCGCATGACGCGAAAGGCGCCGTCGCCGTCCTCGGGCGGCGCGGTGATATGGAACGCGTCGGCGCTCATGCCGTAGCCCACCAGCTCGGCCAGGATGGGAGCGCCGCGGCCCCGCGCGAACTCCAGTTCCTCCAGAATCAGGATGCCCGCGCCCTCGCCCACCACGAAGCCGTCGCGGTTCTTGTCCCACGGCCGGCTGGCCTTCTCCGGCTCCGCGTTGCGGGTGGACAGGGCGCGCATGGCGGCGAACCCGCCGATGCCCATCGGGGTCACCGCGCCTTCGGCGCCCCCGCAGATCATCACGTCGGCCTCGCCGCGCTGGATGATGCGGAAGGAATCGCCGATGGCGTGCGCGCTGGTGGTGCAGGCGGTCGCGGTGGCCGAGTTCGGCCCCTTCGCGCCCGTGCGCATCGAGACGTAGCCGGAAGCCAGGTTGATGATCGTGGCGGGAATGAAGAAGGGCGAGATGCGGCCCGGGCCTTTCTCGAGCAGCGTCTTGTGCTCGCGCTCGATGATCTCGAATCCGCCGATCCCGCTGCCGATGTACACGCCCGTTTGCTCGGCGATCTCCGCCGTCACCTTCAGCCCGGCCGCCGCCATTGCGTACTCGGTGGCGGCGATGCCGAACTGGATGAAGCGGCCCATCTTGCGGATCTCTTTCTTCTCGATGAACTGCCCCGGATCGAAATCCCGCACCTCGCCGGCGATCTGGCAGGCGAACCCGGCGGGGTCGAAGGCGCTGATCCGGTGGATCCCGCTCCGTCCCTCGAGCACCGCCTTCCAGGTCGCCTCCGTGCCGTTTCCGACCGAACAAATCAGACCCACACCTGTGACAACGACTCTACGCGGCAAATTCTGCTCCCGGTGAAGGAAACCGAAACAAGGAGAGGATTACTTCTTCTTGGCTTCGATATATTCGATGGCGTCCTTGACGGTGGAGATCTTCTCGGCGTCCTCGTCCGGGATGTCGATCTCGAAGGCTTCCTCGAAAGCCATGACGAGTTCGACGATGTCGAGCGAATCCGCCCCGAGATCGTCGACGAACGACGCGGTGCCGTCCACGGCGCCTTCGTCGACGCCCAACTGCTCCACGATAATCTGCTTCACCTTCTGTTCAACGGACATGAATCCTCCAATTGTATTCCAAACTCAACGATTCTAGCCACCCGGCCACCCGCTCCGCAAGCCGGACCGCTCCCGCGAGGCCGCGGCTCTCAAGAGCGGCCAACCCCGGGCGCGGCGCACTTCGGGGCCAGGCCGCGCCCGCCGGCAAGCGGCTCCGGGCGCGCTAGGACTCCACCAACCGCAGGATCTCCTTCATCGACTCGTGCGAGTGCTCGATCAGCCGGTCGTCGAAAATGTGCGTTTCGAGCCCCACCTGCCCCTGGTAGCCATCCCTGGCCAGCGCCGCGAAGATCGCCTTCCAGTCGAGCAACTGGGGCCCGGGAAGCAGGCTCCGGCCTTTGATCTGCACGTTGCCGATGCGTTTCTTGGGCAGCAGGGCGTAGCCGTCGGGATAGGGCGGTTCTTTCTGCGCCAGCCCGTTCATGGGGTCCCAGTTGATGCCGATCGCCTTGGATGGCAGCAGCTTCAGCAGGGCGGCGGTTTCCCGGCAGGAAACCACGTTGCAGGCTCCTTCGTTCTCGATCAGGAGCCGGACTTTCTCCCGTTCCGCCACCTCCGCCATCTCGCCGAGAATCTCCGCGATGCGCGGCAACAGCGCCTCCGGTTCCACCACCCGGAGGAAGGTGAAGACGCGGATCTTGTCGGTACCCAGGATGTGAGCGGCGCGGATGGCCTTGCGCAGGTCCTCCATGCGGCTGTCGAACTGGCGCTGGTCGGCGGCTTCGCGC
>CAKZVG010000631.1 GCA_937921835.1 uncultured Bryobacteraceae bacterium
GGCGCTTCCGAGCAACGTCCGGCGCGCCCGCATGGACGGCTTCCTTCCCGCCGCTTGGACGGGTGACCGGCCCCCAACGGCCGCCGGCTTCCGGCGCATAAGCCGCCGCGCGGCGGGGTTCGCGGCCGCGGCGATGCTCAGGAGCACGCGCCACACGGAGCCCGCCCGCGCGCTATGACACAGCGGTGATTTCAATTCCCTGGCGCCGCGGGGCGTGCCCTTTGCGCGCTTCAACCGCATCGCCTCAGGCGGAGGTCGACTTGGCCCTAGACGGACCGCGCGCCGGCTGCGCGCGGGGAGGAATGCGCTGCGCTTTCCGGTTGAGCAGGCGCTGCACGGAGCGGACGAGTTGTTGGATCTCGTTGGCGCTCTTCTGGATTACGATATCGGCGCCGGTGCTTTTCTCGTCGAAGCCCAGCGCGTCAACGAAACCCGACAGCAGAATGATCCCGGTCGCCGGACGCCGCTCGCGAATCCGCGCGATCAGTTCGAGACCGTTCATCGCCGGCATCTTGTAGTCCGTGATGACCAGGTCATACTGATCTCTCTCGAAAAAACCGAGCGCTTCGGCGGCCGAACTCGCGGGCGTGATCCGGTAGCCCAACTCCTCCAGCACCGACCGGCGCGCCACCAGTCCCTGGCTGTTGTCATCGACCAGGAGTATCGCGGCGCCGGGTTTGGGGTTCGGGTCGGAGACGGTCATTGAAGAACGAGACTGACAGTAACAGAGCCGTCACGGCTCTGTCAATTGGTTTCTATCCTGGTGTAAGCGCGGAAGATCTTTCGCTTGACTTCGGGCGCGCCGAATCCCGGATCACTCCACCTCGCGCGGCGCCGTGTAGCCGGCCTTGGCGATGATGGTGTACTTCATCGGCTTGCCCTTCTCGTCGGTGATGCGAAGCGGTTCGCCGGTGGCGGGATTCACCAGTTCCACCTTGATCTTGCGGTACTTGCCGTCACGCGCCTGATTGGATGGCTGGTAGGACAGTGAGTACTGGTTCCGCAGCGCTTCCGAGATGGCCCGGAAAATCCCCGGGAACTCGCCGTAGAAGCGCGGGAAGAACGCCTGCCCGCCGGTCTCCTTGGCGAAGGTCCGCAGCTGGTTGTCGGCCTGGAGAAAGTCGAGCCGCGCGATGGATCCCAGGTAGCCGCGCGCGTCGTACCATTCGCGCAGCGCCTGCATGAGACCGATGGCGTAAATCGGCACCCCCGACTGTTGAAGCGATTTGCGCGTCTTGTCGAACGTCAACTTGCTGAAGGTGTCGATGCCGGAGGAGATGAGAACAATGGCTTTGCGCCCCTCGATGTCCTGCATGCGGTCGGCGGTATCGGTGATGGCGTCGAAGAGGTTGGATTCCGAGTAAGCGGCGATCCGCAGCCGCTGCATGGCTTCGTAAGCCGCGCGCTTGTCGGTCGAGAAATCCGACAGGATCTCCGGGCGCATGTCGTAGGCGACCACGGCCACGTAATCCTCCGGCTTCAGCGTCTCGAGAAACCCGTAGGCCGCGGTGAGGGTCTGATACCAGGTCTCGCTCCAGTAGTTCTGAAACAGGTTGCTGAACTCGATGACCATGGCCACCGTCATGGGCGCTTCCGCGGTCGCGAATCCGGTGATCTTCTGCGGAACGCCATCCTCGAGCACGCGGAAATTCCCGGCGGGAATGCCGGGGATGAACTGCCCGCGGTTGGTGAGCACGGCCACGTCCACGCTCACCGTGATGGCGTCGCTGCGGAAGGTGGGAAGTCCGGCCGGCACGTCGGGCTTGTCTTTCTTCCCGTAGCGGGACGGGATCTTTTCCTGCTCCGGCTCGGGCGCCTCGCCCGGCTTCTTGCGCGGTTTGGCGACGGTTTCCGACGACTCCTTGCGCGGCCCTTGCTGCGCCTCGACCAGCGCCACCGCGGCCGCCAGGAAGCAGCCGAACATCATCAGGATCTTTCCCGGACGCGACATAACAGCCCCCAAGTCACAATACCAAAGATCGCCGCTGGAAACCCGCGCTTCAGACGGCGCGGAACACCTCTCCCGCGGGTTCTCTTCTTAAAGGAGACGTTTCGCGGCGGCGCCAAGTTGCCGCGTCAGTTTACCCAGCGGTCGCGGTCCTGCTTCCGCAGGTAGACTTCAAATTTCTTCTTTGCCCGCTGGATTTTCCACTCCTTGTAGCGTTCGCGCAGCGGGTTCGCCAGCCGCAGCCGGAACTTGCCTGCACGCACCCCCAGCGCGGTCTTCAGATACAGGAAACCGAACACCATGCCGCCCAGGTGCGCCACGTTACTCACGCGGCTGTTCCCGCTCGACAGCGAACTCATGAAGGCGATGACCCCCAGGATCATGACGAAGTATTTGGCCTTGATGGGGAAGAGAAAGCTGAACAGCACCACCGAATCCGGGAAAAGCATCCCGAAGGCGAGCAGCAGCCCGTAGATGGCGCCAGAGGCGCCGATGGTGGCGCGGTCGACGTTGCCGAACAGCGCGTTGGCAGCCACCACGCACACCCCCGCGCCAATGCCGCACAGGAAGTAGTAGCGCAGGAACCGCCGCGTGCCCCAGGTGTGCTCCAGATCCCTGCCGAACATCCACAGCGTCAGCATATTGAACAGGATGTGGCCAAACCCGAAGGGATCGTGCAGGAACAGATAGGTGACGAGCTGCCAGACGGCGAAGCCTTCCAGCACGTCGCGGGGCACCAGTTTCAGGGGCTGGAAGAAGACGCCGAACGAGGACTGGACGGTGAAGAAATACAGCACAAAAACGGCGATATTGACCACCAGGAGCCATTTGACGCCGGGCGGAAAGGCGCCCGAAAAAGAGATCCCCGTGTTGCGGTATCCAGCGGTATAGCGCATGGCCGGAGGCGGTGTCTAGTCTTATTCAGAATAGCAGAACGCTCACTCGCTCGAGCGCTCGCCCCCGCGGCGGGCGTAGCGGGCCAGCAGAATCGAACAGCCCTCGATGGCGGCCGCCATGGCGGTCCAGACCTGCCAGTGCGAGAAAATCCCTTCGGAGATAGCGAATTCGTCCGTCCAGCCCAAGTCCGCGGCGATGCGCCAGAACGCCAGCGCCAGCGCCATGAGCGC
>CAKZVG010000632.1 GCA_937921835.1 uncultured Bryobacteraceae bacterium
CGTTCACCAGGTCGACGAAGTAGGGGGCGTCGGAGGACTGCGCCGAGCCCCGCGCCAGCACCAGCGGCGCCTTGACGGCTGCGGCGTACTCGCGATCGCTGATGTAGCCGTTCTCGCGCATCAGCGAGAGAACGATATTGCGCCGCGCAGTGGCGCGTTCCGGCCAGCGGTAGGGATTGGCGAAGCTGGGCTGCTGCACCAGTCCGGCGAGCGTGGCCGCCTCGGGCAGCGTCAACTCGCGGATGTCCTTGCCGAAGTAGGCCTGCGCGCCCTCGCCGAAACCGCGGATGGCGAAGCTGCCCCGGCGGCCGAGGTCGATGGTGTTGGCGTAATACTCGAAGATCTGCTCCTTGGTGAGCTTCTGCTCCAGGTGCAGCGTCACCATCGTCTCGGCCAGCTTCCGGCTCCAGGTGCGGTCCAGGCTCAGCCACAGGCTGCGCGCCAGTTGCATGGTAAGCGTCGAGGCGCCTTGCGCGTTGCGGCGTTCCTTGATGTCGACGTAGGCGGACTTGAGGATGCGCAGCGGGTCGAAGCCGGCGTGCTGGAAGAAGCGCTTGTCCTCGGCCGAGATTACCGCCTGCACCAGCACCTTGGGGATGTCGCTGAACTGCACCAGGCGGCGCTTCTCACGCTTGCGGTCGAAGAGATTGGTGATCAATTCGGGTTCGAGCAGATACTGCGTGCGCTCGGTGTTGTCGCGCAGGGAGATGATCTGAGCGACGCGGCCTTCGGAGAAGCGGATCACGCCCGCCTCCTGGTCGAAATAGGAATCCGCGCCGGGAAAGATCTCCACCGTGCCGGGACGCAGATGGTACCAGCCCATCCGGTTGGTGCGCGATTCGCCGTAACCGCAGCGG
Organism: uncultured Bryobacteraceae bacterium; assembly: GCA_937921835.1. GTDB lineage: Bacteria > Acidobacteriota > Terriglobia > Bryobacterales > Bryobacteraceae > CAKZVG01. The sequence goes on from CAKZVG010000632.1 coordinate 858, forward strand.
CGCAGGTGCGCCACGATCTCCTCGCTGGCCACCTCGTCACCCACCCGCACCACGTTCGGCGCCGCGAACAGCATCGAGGTGTTCGGGAACGGACCGGCGGCGAGTTTCTCGTCCACCATCCGGGCATACTTCACGTAATAGAAAATAAAGGCGCTCAGCCCCAGAAGAACGGCCGCCGTGGCGAGCGACAGCAGGACCTTGCCGGCTGGATGCAACAGCATTCTCAGCAGCAGCGTCCTGCGGCGGACTGGAACACGTGCGGACACGACTGTGATTAACCTCCGGGAACCGCCAATGGCTCGGGCGGATCCCATCATTTCATTCTCGCACGCTGCCAGCCGGGCCGAAGCCCCAGCGCCGGGGGCGCGGCGGGGGAACAAATCCGGCGCCCCTCTCGTCTCCTGTTAGGACACCATGACCGGAAACGCGTCTTTCTACGAGGCGGTGACGGTGGCGGCCGGATCGCTGCGCGCAAGCAAGCTGCGCAGCTTCCTGACGCTGCTCGGCATCATTCTGGCCACCGCCACGCTGATCGCCGTGATGAGCATCATCCACGGGATGGACGTCTACATCGCCACGCAGGTCTCCGACATGGGGGCCGACGGGTTCCGCATCCGCCGCGTGGTGATGATGGGTGAGCGGGACATGAAGAAGTACCTCCAGCTTCAGAAGCGCAACCCGGAGATGAACCGCGAGGAGTACGAATTCCTCAAGGCCAACGCCAAGCTGGTGCGCGAGATCGGCATGGAGGGTTTCTGGGGCGCCACCGTCAAGCGTGGCGCGCAGACGCTCGAAGACGTGCAGGTGTCGGGCGTCACGCCCAATATGGCGGTGATCAACAATATCCAGGTGGCCTCCGGGCGCTACATTTCCGACAGCGATGTGGCGCGCAACCGCTACGCGGTATTCATCGGCAGCGAGATCAAGGAGAAGTTTTTCCCCTCCGTGGACGCGGCCGGCAAGACGCTGGACGTGCGCGGCGTCCCGTTCGAAGTGGTCGGCGTGGCCAAACCGCTGGGTTCGGTGTTCGGGCAGTCGCGGGATGAATTCATCACCATCCCAATCACAACGTACTTCAAGATGTTCAACTCGCGCCGCGGTCTGGGCTACAACGCCCTGGCGCTCGACCGGGCTCACCTCGAACAGGCGCAGGACGAAATCCGCTCCCTATTGCGCGCCTACCGGCGCCTGCGCCCCGGGCAGGATGACAATTTCGGGATGTTCAGCTCGGATTCGCTGGTGAATCTGTGGGACCGCATCACGGGGGCGATCGCCGCCACCGCCGTGGCCGTCGTGTCGGTCTTTATGGTGGTGGGCGGGGTGGTGATCATGAATATCATGCTGGCGGTGGTCACCGAGCGAACGCATGAAATCGGAATCCGCAAGGCCGTGGGAGCGCGCCAGGCCGACATCATGAACCAGTTTCTGGTGGAATAGGCCATGCTTGCCGGCGCGGGCGGATTTCTCGGCGTGGTGATCGCCTGGGGAGTGGGATTGCTGGTGCGGACCTTGTTCTCGGCGCCGATGGCCATGCCGGCCAGCGCGGTGGCGGTTGGTGTGGGCTTGTCGGTGGCGGTCGGGCTGTTCTTCGGCATTTATCCCGCGCGGCGCGCCGCCAGGCTCGATCCGATCGAAGCGCTGAGGTACGAGAAATGATCCGGGCGTCGCTGGTTTCCGGGATTCGCATCGCGTTCGACAACATCCGGGCCGCGAAGATGCGCTCCTTCCTCACCGTGCTGGGGGTGATCATCGGCACCGGCGCCATCATCGGCGTGGGCTCGATCCTCACCGGGCTGGACGGCTCGATTTCGGAAGCCATTCGCAGTTTCGGCGCGAACACGCTGATCGTGTTGAAATTCCCGGGCGGATTCCGCACCCGCAATCTGACGCCGGAGGAATGGAGACGCAAGCCGCTGACGCTCGAGCAGGCGCGCGCCATCGCCGAGCGCTGTCCTTCGGTGGAACACGTCAGCCCGTACCTGTTCCCCGAAAGCCGCTTCGCGCTGCGCGCCCGCTACAAGGGAAACGAGGTGTACCAGCTTCAAATGGGCGGCACCGAGGAGGCCTACGCCTCCAACGGGGTCGAGATGAAGTACGGCCGCTTCCTGTCGGCGGCGGACAATTACCGCCGCGCCCCGGTGGTGGTGATCGGCGAGCAGGTCGCCAACGGGCTGTTTCCGGAGACGGATCCAACCGGCAAGTGGATCGAGGTCGCCGGGCGGCAGTTCGAGATCATCGGCGTCATGAAGCCGCCCGCGGCGTCTTTCCCGGGCCAGGAGGACCGCCGCGTGCTGCTGCCCTACTTCACGATGAAGAAGATGTTCCCCGCCGCGCGCGAGAACATGCTGGTGGTGATCGCGCGCGAAGGCAGGCTGGCCCAGGCGATCGATGAAGTGACCGCCGTTCTGCGCCAGGAGCGCCGGGTGCCGCATAGCGCGCCCGACAACTTCTGGATCTCCACCGCCGAGCAGATGATCGAGGAGTTCCGCAAGGTGACCTCGACGGTGGCGCTGGTGATGATCGCGCTCAGCTCGATCGGTCTGCTGGTGGGCGGCATCGGCGTGATGAACATCATGCTGGTCTCGGTGACCGAGCGCACCAAGGAGATCGGGGTCCGCAAGGCGGTGGGCGCGCGGCAGTTTGACATCATCGTGCAGTTCCTGACCGAGGCCGCCGCGCTCACCTTCCTGGGCGGGTTGTTCGGCATGCTGTTCGGCTGGGCGGTCTCGATCGCCGCGCGCCTCGTCTTCCCGTCGCTGCCCACCTCGGTGCCTCTGTGGGCCGCCGCGGCGGGCATCGCGGTTTCAGTGGGCGTGGGGCTCTTCTTCGGCATCTGGCCCGCGAGCAAGGCCGCGCGCCTGGATCCGGTGGTCGCGCTGCGCTACGAGTAGCCGCGGGTGGTGCGTCCGGGCGCCCGGCTTCAGTGCCCTACGTGGCTTCCTCGAGCTTTACGTCGCGCGGGAGGCGGCGGGTGCGGGCGGCGATGGCGGCGACGCGGCCGGCGGCTTCTCCCATGGGGACGGCGTGGCCGGTCATGCGGTAGCTGGCGTGGGCGAAGAAGTCGCCGCTGATGCAGCGGCCGGCCATCATGAGATTGTCGACGTCGCGGGCGATGAGCGAGCGTAGCGGAACGTCGTAGGGGCGGGCCCGCACGCCGCCGTCGGTGGTTCGCTTGTGGGTCTCCGGCGTGATGGAGTGGATATCCACCGCCACGTTGACGCGGCAGACGGCGTCCGGGAAACGCGCGCCGCGCTTGAGATCCTCGGCCGTCAGGGTATAGAGGCCATGAATGCGGCGGCCTTCCCGCACCCCGATCTGCGCGCCGGTGGCAACCAGGCGGACGCCCTTCCACACGCCGCCGAGCTTGCGGAGCGAATCGACGGCGCGATTCACCTCCGCGCGCGCGTGGACCGTGGCCTCGGTGATTTGTCCCGCGTCCATGGCCGACTTGGCGTATTCATGGTTGACCATGAACGCGATGAGATCGTCGCGAATCGGGAACAGCGCGGGTCCGGTGTAGGAGGGGTCGAAACCCGCCTTGCGCAGCTCGGCGACGATGTTCTTCTTCGACTCGTCCGAGGAGACGCCCTTTCCGTAACTCGACTTGCCGTCGCCGCGCATCAACCGGCGGGCGTGCAGTTCCTTGTAGCTCACACCCATCAGAATGGCCATGAGCGTCATCGGTTGCGCGCGGCCGGCCTCGGGATCGCCGTAGTCGAACTTGCAGCCGGAGAGCGCGCCGAGGTCGCCGTCGCCCGTGGTATCGACGAATACCGGCGCTTGCCACGCCTGCCGCCCGGACTTATTCTCGGTCAGCACGGTGGTGATGCGGGCGCCGTCCTTGCCCGCCGCCACGACGCGGGTGTGATAGAGGAACTTGACGCCCGCCTCCTGGCACATCTGCTCAAGCAGCAGTTTCATGGCCTCGGCATCGTAGCGCGCCGAATCGATCTGTGCCCCGGTGGCCTTCAGGCGGCGGAGGATTTCGGCCATGATGCCGCCCTTGTCGAAGCCGTCGATAATGTTGCTGAGCAGCCCCGCCGTCCAGATGCCGCCCAGGCAGCCGTGAACCTCAAGCAGCAGCGTCCGCGCGCCGGTGCGCGCCGAGCTGATGGCGGCCGCGATCCCCGCTGGACCCGCCCCGCAGACAATCACATCGGCGCTTCCCGCGATCGGGATATCGCGGGCCGGCTCGCGGTAAACCCGCTCCGGCGCGGCGCGCGCGCCCGGCGCGGCTGCGGCGCCCAGAGTGCTGTTACGAAGAAAGCTGCGGCGGTTCATGGTGACTCCTCAAACGAAATCAAAACTCCAGTCTCAGATTGAGCTGGATGAAACGGCTCTGTCCGTTCTGTACGCTGACGCGCCCGAAGTTGGTGCTGGTCGGGTCGGTGTTCGGCGCGCCGAAGTTGGTGTGGTTGGTGGCGTTCAGCAGGTCCGCCGAGACGGATGCGCGCAGCGACTCGGTGATGTGGAAACGGCGCAGGATTTTGACGTCCCAGTTGCGAATTCCGTCGGCGCGCAGCGCATCGGTGCGGGTCGGAAACATGCGCACATGATAGACGCCGGGCTGCGCCGCCGCCCGGCCCTCGAATCCCTGGAAGTCCGGCGGCACGGCGCCCGCGCCGGTGTAGCGGATGGACGGGTCGAACCACAGGTGGAGGTCGCGTGAGTTCACGCCCGAGTGGTTGAACAGCTCACCCAGTTTTTCCAACTCGCCGTAGAAGAACCGGTTCCCGAAATTGAGCGGCGTGCCGTTCTGGTAGACATAGATCCAGCTTAGCTGCCAGCCGCCGGCGACGTGCCGCAGAGGGCCGGAGGAAACCCAGCGTTTCCCTTTTCCGAAAGGCGCTTCCCAGATCGCGCTCCAGACCAGCCGGTGCGGGCGCACCTGGTCGGCCGGACGCCAGGAGGGCGCGGCGTCGAACTCCTCATAGTAGAAATCCTGTTCGTGCGCGGCGGCGCGCGTGTAGAGCACCGCGGTTTGCAGCCCGCGCGCGAAGCGCCGCTCGAACTGGACCTGAAGGTCGTGGTATTCCACCGCGCCGCGCGCCTCCGAGAAGCTCACACCCGGACGCAAACCGCTGAGCGACGTCATGTGGGGATAGCCCCGCAGGAGGGCGTTCTTGCGGATGGTGCGGGAGGTGAAGAAGCTCTGCGTGTTCAGGTACTGGTAGAGCAGCGGGTCCGAGGCGCGCACGGCGCTGAGGTTGCCGATAAAGAAGGGGTTGGCGACGTTGCTGTTAAGGTCGTTGTCCAGCGCGTTGTTGCGGACGCTGCCCGTTGCCCAGTACTGCCGCGGGAGGAAGTCGACGCGCTGCGAGACGGGGATGCGCGACCAGGCGCCGTTGTAGGAGGCTTCGATGACCGTGTTGGGCGTAAGCTCGCGCTGGATGCCAATCCGCCAGCGCTGCTGGAAGCCGGGCGAGAACTCTCTGGGATCGAAGGTGAGGCCGCGGCCGGCCATGGCCGAAAGCCCCAGGCGGTTGCCGTACGGCGCATCGAAGCGGGTTCCGTCGGCGCGCACCGGGAACGGATCGGCCATCGGGTTGCGCGTCTCGCTAAGCCCGGAAGCCGCGCCCACGCCGCAGCAGAAGCTCGCACCCAAGTCGCTGCTGATGACCGTATTGGTGGGCTGGCTGAAGCCGAACTGGCTGGCGGTGGTGTTGTTGGCGTTGAAGGTGTCGTAGTACCAGCCGTAGCCGCTGCGCACCACGGTCTTGCTGTTGATCTGGTAGACCGCTCCGATGCGCGGCAGCAGCTTGTGGGTGCCGTCGGTGTAGGTATTCTTGCGGGTCCCCAGGTACTCGACGCCGCCCAAGGCGCGGAACTGGGCGGCGGGCAATTCGGGGATGGGCGCGGCGGCGTAGGCGGCCGCCGCGGCGTCGCTGAAAGGCAGCTTGGCGTCGTACAGGAAACCGCCGCCGATGCCGCGGTTGAAGCGCTCGGTGATGCCGCCCTCGCGTTCATAGCGCAAGCCGGCGCTGAGGCGCAGGCGGCCGGTGAGGCGCCAGTCGTCCTGAACATAAAGGGAACGGAAGCGAGTCGACCAGTAGCCGGAGTCGTTGGTATCGATGGTGATGGTGGACGGCAGGCCCATCATAAACGCTGCCCATTCGAGCCCGTGGTTGGAGGCGGTGGTGGTGTTGTCCGCCTGGCGCATCCACTGGTTGTTGAAGGCAAAGCGGCCGGAGGAGTAGCCGGCCTCGCCCGAAGTGTACCAGTAGCGCCGCTCGCTGAATCC
>CAKZVG010000633.1 GCA_937921835.1 uncultured Bryobacteraceae bacterium
GCCTGGAAGAAGCCGGCGCCCGCCCGGCGCTGAGGGCCGCTTATCCGCGCCTGGCGCGCGCCAGCGGCAGGTTGTCGCGCACGTGCGCGGCGGTGATCATCTCGGAAATCACGGCGCTGATGCGCGGGTTGCGCAGCGCCCAGAGATAGGCCTTGAGCGGCCGCTTGAGATCGCCCGGTACGGCTTCCTCGATGCGCTTCACACGCGCCGGATCGTCGGTCTGGTTGGGACGTCCGCCGAACACCGGCCGCGCGGCCTTCATCGCAATCACACCGACCCCGGCGGAGGCCGCCTTCTCCAGCGCCTGCTCCAGGAAGCGCGCGTTGATGATGCTGTAGGCCACCATGGCCACCGAGTAAACGCCCGACTTGGCCGCCGCTTCGAGGACGCCCGCCGGATCGTTGTGGGCGGAAACGCCGAGATGGCGCACCTTGCCCTGCCGCTTCAGCGTTTCGAAGGCTTCAAAGATCTCGGGATGATCGAGCATCTCCGTGGCCGAGCTGGCGCCATGCGGGCACATCAGGACGTCCAGATGGTCCGTGCCGAGACGCTTGAGCGATTCCTCCACCGAATCCAGGATCAAGCGGCGGTAATTCCTGTCGCGGTCGATCTTGTGCCCATACTTGGGCGCCAGCACGTCGGCCAGCGCGGACGCCTCAAGTTCCCCCCGCTGCCCCTTGAAATAGTCTCCCAGGTAATCCGGCTCGAACACCCCGCGCTTGCGTAGGCTTTCTTCAGCCTCAGCCCGGACGCGCTTTTGTTCCGGCTCCGGAAGGCTGTCGAAGATCTCCTGATACAACTTATTGCGGTTCAGATCCCACAGACTCACCTTCGAGGTGAGAAAGAAGCTGTCCCGCTTGCGCGCCGCGATGACGCGCGCGAGGCCGCGCTCGCTCGATCCGTTGCCGTAGGCCGGCGCGGTGTCGAGGTAGTTGGCGCCCATGTCCAGCGCCAGCAGAACGTGCTCGTAGTTGTCCTCGCGAATGCTGTTGCCGCCCACCGTCACTTCGGCGATCATAAAGCCGGTCCGGCCCAGCTTGCGATAAGCGACGCCGCTCTGGCGGTTGCGGTACTCCGCGCCCGCGCCGGGAGCGGCGGGAGCGGCCTTTTGCGCCAGCGCTGTTTCGAGCGCCGGGCCGGCGGCGGGCGCGTGCCCACCCCCAAGAATACCGGCGCACGCGGCGCCCAGGAAACGTCTGCGGTTCGTCATGTTATTCCACCGTCACACTCTTGGCCAGGTTCCGCGGCTGATCGACGTCGCAGCCGCGGCGCACGGCGATATGATAGGCCAGCAACTGAAGCGGCACGATCTCCAGCACCGGCAGCAGCAGTTCGTTGGCGCTGGGAATGCCGATCACATAATCGGCGGACTTGCGCACTTCCTGGTCGTCGTGGTTCGCCACCGCGATGACGATCCCCTCGCGCGCCTTCACTTCCTGAATGTTGGAAAGCGTCTTCTCATAGCGGGTCCGGCTGTCGGGGTCCCGCGGATCGTGGGCCGCCAGCACCACCACCGGAAGATCCTCGTCGATGAGCGCGTTCGGCCCGTGCTTCATCTCGCCGGCCGGGTAGCCTTCGGCGTGGATGTAGGAGATCTCCTTGAGCTTGAGCGCGCCTTCGAGAGCCATGGGGAAATGAATGCCGCGGCCGAGGAAAAGAAAGTCCTTGGCGCGGAACAGCCGCCGGGTGAGTTCCTCATAGATGGCCTCCTCGGAGAGCACCTGTTCCAGCTTGGCGGGAATTTGCAGCGCCTCCTGCACCATGCAGCGCGCCGCCGGGGCGTCCAGCTTCCCGCGCGCTTGGCCGAGGTACATGGCGAGGAGGAACAGCGCCGTAAGCTGCGAGGTGAAGGCCTTGGTGGACGCCACGCCAATCTCCGGACCGGCGTGCGTAAGCAGGGTGCCCGCCGCCTCGCGGGTAATCATGGAACCGATCACGTTACAGATGGCCAGCGTTTTCGATCCCTTGCGCTTGGCTTCGCGCTGCGCCGCCAGCGTGTCGGCGGTCTCGCCGGACTGCGAAATCACCACCGTCAGCACGTCCGGCGAAACGATCGGATCGCGATAGCGGAACTCGCTCCCGTAGTCGACTTCAACCGGGATGCGGGCCAGCTTCTCGATCATGAACTTGCCCGCCAGCGCCGCATGCCAGCTCGTTCCGCAGGCGATGAGTTTCACCTCCCGGAAAGCGCCGAACTCCTTCTCGCTGATGTCCATCTCCTCGAGGAAGATGCGCCCGCTTTCCTGTCCCACCCGCCCCAGCAAGGTGTCCCGCACGGCCCGCGGCTGCTCATAGATCTCCTTGAGCATGAAATGCTTGTAGCCGCCTTTTTCGGCCATGATGGGGTCCCAGAGGATGCGCGTCACCTGGCGTTTGACGGGCCGGCCGTCGAAATTCGTCAGGTGCACGCCCTCCGGCGTCAGCACCGCCAGGTCCCCGTCGGCCAGGAAAAACATGTCCCGCGTGTGGCCAAGAATCGCCGGGACGTCGGAGGCGACGAAGTATTCGCTTTCCCCCAAGCCAACCACCACCGGCGGACCACTGCGCGCGGCGACGATCTTGTTGCCGTCGCGCCGGCTTACCACCGCCAGAGCGAATACCCCGCTCAGTTCGCGCACCGCCTTGCGAACCGCTTCCTCAAGGCTGCCGTCCAGGTGCTTCTCCACCAGGTGCGCGATGACCTCGGTGTCGGTTTCAGTGACGAAGCGGTGTCCCTCGCCCTGGAGCTGGCGCTTGAGCGCCATGTAGTTCTCGACGATCCCGTTGTGCACCACCACCAGCGATCCGGCGCAGTCGCTGTGCGGGTGGGCGTTCTCCTCGGTGGGCCGGCCATGCGTGGCCCAGCGCGTGTGCCCGATCCCGTAGCAGCCGTCGGCCGGATTCAGCAGGATGACTTCCTCGAGGTTGCGCAACTTGCCCGGCGCCCGGCGGACCTGTAACTCGCCGCCCGCGTCGGCCACGGCCAGCCCCGCCGAGTCGTAGCCCCGGTATTCCAGGCGTTTCAGTCCATCCAGGATGATCGGAACCGCCTTCCGGGAACCGATGTAACCGACAATGCCGCACATACTGCCTCCTCTGGTTCCGCGATGCCGTCCGGCGGTGCTTGGTCCGCGGCCAGCCGGAGGCGCCCTGGCTCCTCCGGCCCCGGGGCGCTAGTCCTCGAAGAATTCGACGCGGTACTCTTCGATCACCGGATTGGCGAGCACGTCCCGCGCGATGCGCTC
>CAKZVG010000634.1 GCA_937921835.1 uncultured Bryobacteraceae bacterium
GGACGGGAGAACGGGTAATCCACCAGCGCGTGCAGAAACACCAGCGCCAGTCCCAGGCCCCAGATGGTGCGCACGCCGTACACCGCCGCCGCGCCCGCCAGCGCGAGCATCGCCAGCGCGAACGGCGCCCCGCCTTCGGCCATCCACTCGAGCCAATCCGAATGCGCACGATTGGCGAAACGGCCGGTATCGATGAGCGCGTATGCCGGATACGCCGTGGGCCAGGTGCCGAGCCCCGCGCCGGTGAGCGGGCGCTCGCCGATCATGGCGGCGGTCGACTGCGCCAGTTCGCGCCGGATGGCGAACGGGTCGGCTTCCGACAGCCGGCCGAGCACCGTCTGCCAGCCGGCCACGGCGGTGAACGCCGCCAGCAACAGGGCCATCTTCGCGGCCCGGAGCGCGATTTCCCGCCCCGGCAGCAGCCCGCGCCGCCACGCCAGAAGCGCGGCCGCCACGACAGCGGCCGAGGCCAGGATGGTCCCGGCGCGCGAGGCCGAGGCGATCACGGAGGCGTACATCACCGCCGCCATCGAAAGATAGAGCAGGTTCGCCCGCCGGCCGAAGGCCTCATACAAGGCCGCCGGCAGCAGGAGGGTGATCCAGGCCGCATAGTGGTTGCGGTAGGGGAACGGACCCATCACGTAGGCTTCGCCGCCCGCGCCGGACGGGAACAGCCAGAACACCCTTCCGCCGGAGGTGAAAAGCTGCATGATGGCCAACACCGCGATCAGGAAGGAGAACCAGACCAGCGCCCGGCGGAACCACTCCCGGCCGGCGAACTGTAAGCCAAGCCAGAGCGCGCAGGCGGCCGAGAACCATGCCACCGCCGCTTCCTCCGTCGCGAAGGCGTACACGGAACGCCGCGTGGCAACTTGCGCCAGCCCCGTCGCGGGCAACAGCAGCGTGGGCACGAGGATCCAGTGCCAGGCGGCACGGCTCCTCCACGAGCACAGCGGGACGAGGACGAACAGGGCAACCTGAACGGCCGCCACCGGCCATTGGGCCGGCACCCAGAGCGTGAGGATGCCGAAGAAAAGGACCGCCAGGAAAGCCGCCGCCACGGGATCCGGGACCGGTCCGGCGCGCGGCAACGCGGGTCTCAAAACCCGATAGTACCGGTTCGGGGATGCAAGCCGCAAGCCGCCCGCGGCCGCGGTTGTCCCGGCAGACCGGCGGCGGTCCTCCGGACGGCTGGATCCCGTATTGGTTGCGGAACGGGCCCGCCCGCCGGCCATCCTTGGAGCGCGGCCCTGCCGGGCCCCGGCGTTGGCTAGAATTGTGGGTTGCTGCCCAGCCACTGTCCCGGCTGCGGTTCGGAACTCGTCCGGGCGCGCAGAGGCGTCCTGAGGCGCCTGTTTCTGATCCGCCGGTACCGCTGCGTGAAGTGCCGCCGGACCCAGGACGTCTACCGCTACTGGCTGTCGCTGGAGGCGCGGTGTCCAAGCTGCGGCAACCGCGAGCTGAAGCGCCTGCGCCGGTTCGACCCCATCGAGCGGCTCTACCGGAATCCGCTCAGCCTGACGCAGGCGCTGCTGCGGGCGCCGCTGCTGCACTGCCGCGGGTGCCGGCTTCAGTTCTACGACCTGCGTCCATTGCGCCCGGCCGGCGAAGACGGGATCCCGCACGAAAAAAAGACCGGAAATTCCCTGAAAAGCCGATAAGCCGAGTATGGCGAAGTTCCTTTTGACGTCGCTTCTGGCCTGCGCGGAGCTTTGCGCGGGCGCACTCTTCGGCTCGCTCGACCGCCCAATCCGCTGGCGGGACGGGCGGCTGGTCTTGTATTTCAGCCGCGAAGTGCACCTTCCGTCTGGCGCATCGGGCGTGCTGCCAAGCGAGAGCGCGGCTGAGGTCCACGAGGCCCTGCACGCCGCCATCCGGGAGTGGAACGAAGCCGGGCGGGCCGCCATCGCCATCAGTGCGGAACTGACCGACAGCCAGGCCGCGGCCGGTAACACCGTCACCTTCACCGACCCGCGTCCTTTCGATGAAGGCCGCTGCGACAGCCGCACCGCGGCCGCCTGCGCGTTGCTCACCTGGGATGCGGCCACGGGAGAGATGCTCAGCGCCAGCATCGCCTTCAACCCCTATCTGCGCCATTCGGCGCGCGGAAGGGACGGCGCCACGGACATCCGGCGGGTGATGCTGCACGAGCTAGGGCACGCTTTGGGGCTCGACCACAGCGGGCTGCCGGGTTCGATCATGCACGGCGACGTGCATCGCGCCGATCTGAACGCGGACGGCCAGGCGGCGCCCGTGCTCGCGCCCACCGACATCCTCACGCTCTCCCGCCTCTACCCTCCCGCCGACGGCATGCCGGCCAGAATCGTGGGGGTCCTCGAACTGGACGGAGCGCCGCTGGCCGGGGCGCACGTGGTGGCCGCCAATCAGGAGGGCGCCGCGGTCTGCGATACGCTCTCGGATGCGCGCGGAAGATTCGAAGTGGCTGTCGAACCGGGCTACTATACGCTGCTGGCCCGGCCGCCCGCCGGCCTTACGCCGGCGCAGGCGGGGGTCATTCTGGCGGGGCCGTTTCCCGCGCTGGTCCGGGAGCCGGTCGAGGCCTTGCCAGGGAGCACCACGGAGGTGTCCCTGACGGGGAGGGGCGGTGAGGCGCCGTCGCTGGATTGGGTGGCTGTCATCGCGGCCGATGGCAGGTTCCAGGGCGGGCCGGAGGCCGTGCTGGCGCGCGGGCGATCCTACCGGCTTCTGCTGCACCGCAGTCCGGAGGCGGGGGACTTCGAGATTGGTTTCTCTTCGCCGAGGATCCGCTTGACCGCTCCCGTGCAGCCGGTGGCCGGAATCCCGGGTTGGCCGGGAACGCTGCTGCTGCGGCTGGCAGTGGCCGCCGACGCTCCCGCCGGCAGCTATTCGATCCTCTACCGGACGGCGAACTCGGTGGCCGTGCTTCCCGGAAGCCTGCGGGTCACCGATCCTGCCACCGGGCAACAGTAAGCCTCCGCAGCGGCCGCGGGTGCGGGCGCTGGCGCGCCGCGGCCGCAATGCTGCCGGGCCGCGTCCGGAGGCCGCCCGGCGCACACGCTTCGCGGCCGGTCCCAGGACCAGCCTGGAAAGGAAAGGCCCGGATGGCTCCGGGCCTCGAGCGGAAATCCAGTTGGCGCCTGAGCTAGCGGGGACTTACCGGCTCCTCATCTTCGAAGACGCCTGCGGCGTACATGCCGCCGACCGTACCCGCGGCCGCAACGCCGCCGACAATGGCGATCACGGCGGCCGTGGATAGGCCCGTCGCGACTCCCCCCGCGGCGGCAGCGCCAGCCGCGGCGGCGCCACCGGCGGCGGCAGCGCCCGCGATTCCCGGGCAGCCCTTGCCGGTCTGCCGGGTTTCGAGAGCCTGCACCACCTGCGAAGCGCCGGCGGCGGGAGTAGCCCCGGGTATCAGAGAACCGGTAATCTCGACCCGCTTCCCCACCAGTTTGTCGAGGTCGTTGCCCCGGATCTGGGCGGTCACGTTGGTCGTGCTGTCGGTGAGGAAGTAGTTTCCGTTTCTCTTTTCCAGACAGCCGCTGATTTTGGTGGCGGTGGACGCCTGCGCCTGTGGATTGAACTCCATGGCCCGCCCAGGCATCACCCGCGCAACCATTACCCCTTCCCGGTTCCTGACATCCACCGGTCCCCGCGCCGCCTGAACGACAACGTGGCCGGCGGGATTCAAGGCCACCCAGGCGGCGGCAGACTGGTTCGCCGGGGTGATCTTCAGGCTGCGCGCCTCGAGGCTGAAGCCCGAGGTTTCGCGGATCTGTCCGGCGCCCTTTTCCAGCACCGCCCGGCCAGAGTAGACCTTGGTTCGGGAGTCCGGCATCATTACCAGCCTGGCGCCACGGTCCAGCACCAGTTCCGAGCGGATCTCCGAGGTTTCGAGTACGCTGCCCTCAAATAGCGAGCCGTTGCCGCGGATCAGAGAATTGTCCAGGTGGAACGAACCATTCGCCTTCGCAACTCCGATCACCGGCGCCGGGCCGGCCGCCAGCAGGCAGCAGGACAGCATGAGCGCAAGCAGACTTTGAACGTTCAACTTCATCGAGCCTCCATGGTGGCTATCACAATCACCGAATCAAGCGGCGCCCATTCCGGTCTGCCGGCGGAGGTCCCAGCCGGGCAAGCCAGAGGCTGAGCGGACGCAAAACAAGGCATCTCTGGGCCGAAATCTCCGCGGTAGTCTTCGGGCCGTAAGACGCCGGGCAATACCGCCGCGACGGAGACACAACGCTCCGCTGAACATCTTTTCGGCGGGCTGAAAGAAAGTCCGCGCGAACTTGGCAATTTCTCAGCCCGCTGAGGGCGCGGGCGTGCCATTCCGGTTTGCTCCCCGTTCCCCGCAGCGCCCTTGACGGCGGCGGCCCGCTCCAGGTAGCCTGAAGCGAACACCCTTCTGGATTCCGGACAATTGAGGTGACGCCCCATGCATCTTGAGCAGCCAGCGTTTCTGCGCGATCCTTCCCTGTCGGTGGGGGATGACGAGGACCGGGCCACCCGGTGTGTCCTAACCGCGGCGCCCGATCTCTGCGGCGGCAGCACCGTCGAACCCTTCCAGCCGCCGTCCGCCGGCGCAGCGCAGCGATAGATTCGCGATCACAATTCTTTGGAGGTCGAACCATGAAGAAGCTCTGGCGCCCGGCCCTGCCGGCTGCCATCCTGTTCCTGACCGCGGCGGCGCTTCCGGCCGCCGAAAAGAAGCTGATGCACTGCTTCTATTTCACGCCCATCGAGGGCGCTTCCCAAGCGGATTGGGACGCCTTCCACAAGGCCACCGAGGCTCTGCCCGGAAAGATCCCCGGCTTGACCAGGGTCTGGCACGGCACGCTTCTGCGGCCGTTCATGCAGTTCAACACCGACGCCGAAACCCGCAAGAAGCTTCAGGGCGGCGAGCAGAAGGCGACCGGTCCGGTAACCGCCCGCACCCGTACGCACGGCGTCTGCATGGAGATGGACAACGAAGCGGCGCTCAAGGTCTACGCCGGCCACCCGGCCCACAAGGAGTGGGAGGCGTTGTATGGCAAGGTGCGCCAGCCCGGCACCATGACCTTCGACATCGTAGGCCACTGAGGCCCGCGGAAGCTAATCGAAGCCGAGTGCAAGCTGCCGGGGGGGCGCGTCACCAGCCGCGGTTATGGCGCGCCCTTCGATCCAGGCGAGTTCGCGCTCACAGCGCTCAAGGACATGTTTGTCCAGGCGGAACAGAGCGCTCCGCCTGAGCGCCCTGGCGATGGCGGCCGTTTCGGCGCCCCGCCCGGCCGCGCTCGCATAGGCCATGGCGCGGAGTCCGGCTTCCGCGGCCATTTCCCAGGCTTGGCTTTCCGCCCAACGGAACGCGCTCTCGAACTGTGGCAGGCAGGCGGCGGCGAAAGCGGGATCGGTTGGCCAATTCGAGAAGGCGCGAATCAACTGGCGCGCCTGTTCGAGCCGGCTGTCATGGTCCAGCGGCGCAACGGCGCGCGCGGCGGCGCTCAGCCGGAACCGCGACCGGGCCTGGTCCAGCGGTTCCACCAAACCCAGGGACTCCAGCCTGAGCACGGCTTCGGCCGCCGCCGGTGTCTGGAGACCGGCCACGGCCGCCGCCAGGGCGAGCGGGAATTCGTTGGCATCGCAGGCCGACGCCGCGCGCCACAGCGGCAGTTCCGTCTGGCCGGTGGGAGGCGGGGGCGGTCCCGGCGCACGCGCGGGTTCCAGAGGAAGCGCCTCGACACCGGCGGCGGCAGCCTCCTTGCGCACCAGATACAGCGTGGAGACGCGCCCGCCCGGGACGGGCCATGGCGCGCCGCCGTCCAGCACCAGCA
>CAKZVG010000635.1 GCA_937921835.1 uncultured Bryobacteraceae bacterium
TGGCGGTAGAGCCCCTCGCGGTCGTTGGTGAGCATCTGCTGGCGGGCGCTGCCGGCCAGGATGTCGCTGATGCGCTCGGCGCTCAACAGCACCATGCGCTCGAAGTGCCGCCGCTCCAGGCGCAGGTTGAGATAGCCAAAAAGAGCAAAGAACGCCGCCGTGCTGACGACGAGGCAGGCGGCCAGCTTCCCCGCGATTCCGATGCGGATTCTCGCCATGCCGGCCGGGCCGGCTTCCATGGGTTAATCTCCCTCCGCCGGCGCCGGCGTCCAGGCGTCGCCCGGAGCGGCCGCGGCGCGGCGGTCTTCCTCCTCGGTCGTGATGCGGGCGCCCTCGAACACCGGCAGGTGGCCGGCGGCAAACCGGAATATCGCAAAACCCATGGCGACGATCGCCAGCGTCACCGCCACTTCGGTCCACTTCGGTAGGTAGGAGACGCCCGATCCCGCCTCCATGCCCGTGATGCTGACGTTCAGGCGGTGGGTAACGAAGCCGAAGATCACCATGACGGCCGAAGCGTACAGCGCCGCCGGGTTCAGGCGGACCTGCCGCCGGAACAGCAGCAGCATCGGCAGCAGCATGAGCGAGATCTCGAGCCCGAACAGAAAGCTCTCCATACGCGGCTCAAGCGCTAGAGGAAGCGCTCCACGGCGCGCCAGGTCGAGCAGCCGCAAGGCCAGGTAGAACGCCAGCAGAACGGCGAGAACCCGGGCCAGCGCCGCCAGCAGGGACAGCTCAAGCTGGCGGCCGAACGCCCTGGCGCTGTGCCAGCTTTCGAAGATGGTCATCGCCAGCCCGGCGGCGATCGCCGACACGAAGAACAGCAGCGGCAACAGGGGAGTGTACCAGAGCGCGTGCAGTTTGTGGGGAACGATGAGATACAGCGTGCCCAACGACGACTGGTGAAGCGTCGACAGAATCACCCCCGCGATCACCAGCGGGATCAGGACCTTGCGCATCCAGCGCAGCGGCGTCCGCAGCCCGAAACGCTGAAGCACCAACGGCAGGAACTCGAGCGCCAGCACGGTGGTGTAGAGCGTGACGCACCAGGCGACCTCGAACATCACCGAGCGGGTGTTCCACATAATCAGCGGGTGCCAGATGCGGTCCGGCCGCCCGAGGTCGAACAGCAGCGCCAGCACGACCAGCAGGTAGCCCAGAAAGGCGGTAAGAATCGCCGGCCGGCAGATGGGTTCGAAGCGCTTCAGGTTGAAGATATGGACCGTCGCCGCCAGCGTGAAGCCACCCGCGGCGAGCCCGACGCCGCACAGGACGTCGAAACCGATCCATAAGCCCCAGGGGAACTGGTCGTTCAGATTCGTCGATCCCCCAAGCCCGTGCGCCACCCGGATGTAGGTGGCGTAGGTCCCGGCCAGCATCACCAGGCCGAATACCCACTGCCAGAGCGAAAGCCGGAGGACGCGCGTCATCGCCGGCCGCCTTTCGGGCTTTCCGCCGCCGCCACCTCATCCCGGCGGTGCGTGATCCAGTAGACTCCGCCCAGCAGGACCGTGCCAAGCGCGACCACGTCCGGAACGTGCGCCAGCACGCGCCAGGTGAGCTGCGGCAGCGGCTCCTCCGGAATCCTCCCGTTCATACCGAGTTCTTCAAACGGAACCGCAGCGAGCATGAGGACTGAGGTGCCCCCCGCCTCGCGAAGTCCGTAGATCCTGGAATGGTATTCGGAGGGCTTGGCGGCCATACGCCGGCGGGCTTCGCCAATCAGTTCCTCGCGCTCGCCGGTGATTGTGGCGCCGGTTGGACAGGCGTCCGAGCAGGCGGTTGGCTGGCCTTCAATCTGCCGGTCCGCGCACATGTCGCACTTGCTGATCTTGGGCAGACGCGCGCTCCAGGTGTAGGAGGGAACCTGGAAGGGGCAGGCCAGCATACAGTAACGGCAGCCCATGCAGCGCGCCTCATGGTAGACGACCGGTCCAAGACCCGTCTTCTCCAGGGCGCCCACCGGACACACCGAGGTGCAAGTGGGATCCAGGCAGTGCATGCACAGGCGGCGGAGGTAGCGTTCGCCGTGTGTGACCACGGTGGTCAGTTTGCGCTCGGAGATCCGCTCTTCGGCGGCGATGTCCTCCCCGTAGGGCAGCTTCCAGCGTCCCGCGCACGCTTCTTCGCAGGCCCGGCAGCCAACACAAAGGGTGCTGTCGAAAAGAATGGCGCGCGCCATGAATCCTCTTGAGGAATCGCGGGTGCAATCGGTGGTCCAACGGTGCGCCGGCCGGAAAGGGATGGCCGCGGCAGGTTTCAGAGTCCCGGATTGGATTTTACAATCAATGGCTTACGTTGCCCCGGCGGCGCCAGAGCCACCGCCAGGGCAGGTCAGCCAATCGAGTATATCTTCACCCGGATCTCCGGAAAGTGCGCCGTTCCACGCTATTGGGTGAGGAAGAATTCACCAGTCAGCTTCTTCCAAGGAATGTTGGGAAAAGCGGCGGAGAGGTCTTCGGCGGGACGTCCGCCGTCGGCGGCAACCGCTCCCGCCAGCTCGGGTTGTTTCGCGTACAGGGCTTCGACAGTCTGCCGCATCCAGCTCCGGACCATGGCGGTGGGGAGCAGATTCCGGATGGTGCTTTCCTCGTCCGGAACGAAGACGCTCATCAGCCAGCCCTTCCCATAGGGATCCTCGCGCAGCAGAGCGGGGTTGGCGAGGACTTCGGCGTTAACCTCCACCACCTCACCCTCGATGGGAGACACCATCTCCGCCTTCTCCCCGCCTTTGAGGAAACCGAGCGACCGCTGTCCCTGCCGGACCCAGTGGCCGGGCTTGGGGAGTTCGATCTTCTCGACACGGCCCAGCAAAGCGGCGGCGAACTCGTCGACACCGACCCGGACCACGTTCTTCCGCTCGCGAGAGAGCCAGCCATGGCCGGGATGATAGCGCAGGGTCTCGGGCACGAGGAAGCCTTCCACGTATTGCCCGGCCGGAAGCGCTTCAGCCGGCGCAGCCATGGCCGGCGCCGCCTCGGCCGCCCCCACGGAGGCTTTCTTGCGGCTCAACAAAGTGTCGATCACGATGAAGAGCAGGAAGGTGAAGAGTACCAGGATGACAGTCATTGTGTATTCCTTTCAGCGCTTGCGCGCTCACCTGGAAGTGTGCAACAGGAAGGCCAAACTCGCCGCCCGAAGGGCGATTCAGGAAAGAATATCTTCAATGTTTTCAACAACTGGCTAGAAGTGGCCCACCGTTGGTGCCAGCCAGAGCAGGACTTGACGTCGAGTATTTCTACAGCGGCAGGGGAAAGGAGAGAGATCGGTCCAGCAGATCAATCACTTAGGGCCGATGCTGGAATACTCAACAGGCTGCTGGAATTCCCTACACCATGGGTTCCAGGACGCCCTGCCGCACCGGAGTCGGCGCGCCGCTCGGGGTCTCCGCCGCTCCGGAGTTCAGGCAGTGCGCGTAAGCGGCGTAGACCCGTTCGAAGACCGCATCCCAGGATTGCTGCGACGCCCACAAACGGGCCTTGGCCTTCATGGCTTCCAATTGCTCCGGATTCGCCATCGCCTCCAGCACGCAGCGTGTGAGCGCCCGTTCGCCGTGGGCGATATAGCCGGTGCTCCCGGACTCGACCAGGTACTTCGGGCCCCCGCCGGCGGTTACCACCGCCGGGACGCCGGAAGCCAACGCTTCCTGAACAACATTGCCGAAGGTGTCGGTTTCCGAAGGAAAGACGAAAAGGTCCATGTTCGCGTAAGCCCGCGCCAGCGCCTCGCCCCGAAGGACGCCCGGCAGTTCCGCCTGCGGAAGGTTCTCCACCAGCCAGCGCCGCTCGCTGCCATCGCCGACGATGAGCAGCCGGTAGCCGGACCGCCCGGCCGCCCGCAGCGCCTGGTCCAGCCGGACGAAGAAGCGGACGTTTTTCTCCGGCGTCACGCGCCCGACGAATCCGATCGTGAACGGGCCGTTGACCCGGTCACGGCGGGAGGGCCGGAAGAGCTCCGTGTCGACTCCCCGGCGCATGAGAAACACGGGGCGGCCGGTGCCGGCATGCAGCAGGTCGATCAGCTCCTGATTCGGCGCCAGCAGCACCCGTCCGAGCCGGTAGAAGCGCACCAAAGCCTTCCAGCACAGCCACTCGACGCGGGCCGCGACACGCCGGGCGAGGCCGCGCCCGAGCCGCGCCAGCGCGGTCTCCGAGCGCCGGGCGGCAAACTCGTGCAGGTTGGTATGCCAGGATGCGACCAGCGGAACCCGCAGCCGGTGCGCCAGCAGCGCGCCCAGGATGCCGGCGTCGCCGGGACTGGTGATGTGCACCAGGTCGGGGCGGAATTCGGCGAGCCGCGTCTGGACATATTTCAAGTGGCGCAAAAAGAACGGATCGAAGTGCAGCCCCCGGTCCATTTCGACCGACAGGCGGCCGCGCTCGAATTCCAGCGCCGAAACCGTGCCCTCGGTTTCGCAACGCGTGCGCGTTCCGCCGCGCACCAGGAAGAATGGAAGCGAGCGCCGCCGGGCGTAACTCACGAATTCCCGGCTGGTCAGCGCCACCCCGTTGATCTCGGCAAAACTGTCGGTGAAAAATGCCACGCGCGGCGCGCTCATGGCGCTACCTCCTGGCCGTCGGCCAGCGCGCTGCGAATGGCGGAACGCACATGCCGGCGGTCCAACAGCCCGGAAAGCCCCAGGAAATGCCGGACCACGCCGAGACCGTTGCCCTTAAACAGGACGGACGCGGGCACCTCCGCCCCGGTTTCCGAGCGGTAGAAGAAGCGGTCCAGCCAGCGCACCCGCCCCGGATACTCCGGGTAGTCGCGGAGCACGTCGCGCACCGACTCCAGGTAGCGCAGTTTGAGCGGCTCGCGGTACTGGGGCAGAAAGAGCACGTCGGAGATCCGGTCCTTGCGGATCTCGCTGGCGAACTCTTCGAAGGATCCCGCGTTGGTCAGGTTCAGATTGGGGTTCGGCTCGCAGCCGTGCCGGTCGCCTCCGGCCACCAGCGGGTGTCCCGAACCAGCCGCCGCTCGCATCACCCGCCGGTTCTCGGCCCACGGCCGCAGGCCGTTCAGTTCAAGCGCGTGCAGCCAGGCGCCGTACCGGCCGAGGAAACTCTGGAAAAGCTCGAAGTGCGCGGCGGCGCCAATCCCCGCCTCATCCCAGAGCGGATGATTGAACACCACCAGCGTCTCCCGACGCTCGTTGAGAGCCGCCAGCAACCCGGCGAGTCCTTCCGCTTGCGGCCGCGCGGTGTATGCGGCCAGATCCGACAGGATAGCGCGCGCGGCGTGCGCCGGAAGATTGTGCAGTCCCAGGTGAAAGAACGACGGCCCGTAGGGGACCGTCCACTCAACCGAGACCGGCGCCGCTCCGCACTCCTCGATGACGTGCAGCACGAACCCGCTTTCGATGTCGTCGTGATCGGTGAGCGACACCAGCGGATTCAGGTCGAGGTTCTCGATTTGCGTCCGCTCGATGTGCCAGGCTTCGGCCGGACCCGCGGGGGGCGTCCACCAGGCGCGGCTGTAATCCACGTCTTTGCCCGACTTGCGGCGGTAGTCCCGCTCGTGCCAGTCGAGGATCTTCGCCAGCAGGGCGACCTTGCGGGCGTAGCGTGGGATAAACCCCAGGTTCTCGCGCGAGTACGAGGTATGGCTGTGCAGCGAAACGCCGGTCCGGAAGCGGCGGCACACGTTGCGCTCCCGCCAGAGGAAGTGCAGGCGGCTTTGGTTCACGAATCCTCCTTCCGTGCAAGATGGGTTTGCGGGCCGGGTTCGGCCTCGAAGGCCAACCGCAGAAACGAGCGGGGTTGAAACTCGATACGAAGCGGCAGAAGGCAGCCGGAAGTTTCCTCCACCCAGATCCTGAAACTGGTCCGGCGCCCGGAGGCGGCCTCGGTGATGAGCCCACGCAGGCGGACGACCGCCGCGGCGCTCGAACACAGCCGCCGCGAGACGAACTCCCGTTTGGCGCGCTCGTCGGGCGATTTCTCCGTCTCTAAACGGTACTGTCGCGCGTTATACACATACGGCGTTTCGGACCGGGCGGCAGCCGCCGTCAGCGCTCGCAGGACGGCGTGGAGGAAGGTATGCGCGCCGGCGCCGGGCGACGCCAAAGGAACGTCCCTCGGCTCTGGCCGGCCGCCCTCGAACCCCTTTCGGACCTGCCCGAGCAGCTCCGCGCAATCGCTCCAGGAGTAGCGCGAAGGAAAATGGAACCGGGCGATGCGGGCGCGCGCCACCGCGCCACCGGCGTAGCCGTCGATGGCGGTATAAGGAATGAGTCCCTCGCCGCCGGACTTTAGCGCGGATTTGGCCTGGTCGAGGTTTTCCTCCGGCGAGGAAGTCATGAAACCGAAATAGGCCGCCTCGGCTGTTCCGGCGCCGCGCTCCACGGCCACTTCACGAATGAAGCCGAGGCGGTTCAAGCCCCGGGCGCGGTCCGGGAACGATCCGGCGGAGAATTCGATCGACACCAGGCGCATGTCCCCGGCGCGGCCAATCCGCAGGGAAGCGGTTCCACCGCCCACGCCGGCGCGCGAGTAGATGGGAAGTCCTAGCAGAGTAATGACGGCGTCGGCCCGGTATCGGCGTTCGGAGAAGTCGGACTCCGCGGCCGCCGGGCGGGCCAGCAGCCGGTCAACTTGAAATACCGTGGCGGGGGAAACGGAGGGCAACTTGAGCGTGGCTGCTCCGGCGAGCAGCCGTAGCAGGGACCTTCTAGTCCTTGCGGGCAAGCCCACCTCGTGGATTCAAAAGCCGCGTCGTCATCGGCTTCGAGTCTGGCACGAGGGATTTACACGCTTATGTGCGTTGCATGAAAAAACAATTTATCCTCAAATGTTTGATCGGCGCGCTAGCCTCGATTTCCACGTCCCCCCTGCGGTAGGCCGGTCTGGCCGTCCCGCCCGGCCAACCCAGCGCCAACCGCGCACGGCGGTAGCCAGATCGTTACGGAGACCCAGCACTTGAATGGCTGTTGTCTTCCGGCTCGCGCCGGGTGATGCCCGGCGGCAGTCCGGCTGGCCCGCCGATAGCCAACGGCCATTTGACTGGTTGTGCCCCCCGAGAGCGCGGGTGTCATGGATCGCACATACGGCTAGACACTTGCTCCCCGGGGCCTGGCGCGCCAGCGATACGGGCGCGGGTCCATGTTCCGTTCGGCGAAATCGTCCATGATCGAGTCGGCCAGCTCCCGGAGACGGGCAAAGCTCCCTTCGCCCATCACGTCCCGCGTCAGATCTCCGAAGAACCGCTCCGCCAAGTCCATCCAGTAACTTCCTGTTGGCTTGAAGTGGAGTTGAAAGCGTTCATGCTAGCCGGGCCACTCCCGCACCCGTTTCTGTTGATGCGTGCGGAAGTTGTCCAGGATCAGGTGAGGCCCCGGCATCCCAGACTGGAGACCTCCACCCGGAACGCTTCAAACACGGTTTCCAAGTGGCCCGTTTTCAGCAGGCGGTGCTACAGGTCAGTCCTGTTTTGGACAGCAGGAATCCCCGGCTTCAACTTTGGCGAAGCAGGAGACTGTCTAACTCGCCGGGGAAAAGGATCGCGTCGTTGGGATAAAGATGATCTACGTTACTCCGTGTCACGAGTTGATGCCGAGTGAATACCGCCGGCGGGACAGGTTTCTTGGCCAGAATATCCAGCGCAAGAGCGATGATTTTAGGGCCGTAGCTCTCCGGGAAATATCCCACCGAGCCGATCAGTCGCGAACCTTCCCGCCGGAGTTCGATGCGCGCTTCGGCTGAGGCGTTTTGCCCGACGACGGCACAACCGTCTGTGCGGCCGGCTTCCTCGAACGCGCGCAGAGCGCCGAGGGCGCTCGGGTCGTTAATGGCCCCCACCAGCATGCGTTTGCCGCTGCTGTGACGCAAATGCTTGCGGACCGCTTCCAGGCTGGGCCCGAACCGTCCTTTGCCGTCCAGCCGTAACACGCTGTGGTCCGCGAGATTCGGCAGCATTTCGCGGATTCCTACCAGGGTTCCGATCAACCGGGCTGCCGGGACAGGCCCTGACATCGGCAGCTCCAGAAGAAGGACCTCATCCACCTCACCCGCCCAATGTTGCTTGGCCCAACGCCCGAGACAGCGCCCAGCGATGAGGCCTGCCAAGTAATTGTTGGCGCCGTAATAGGTTGCGCCGGGATGTGGAATCTCGACGGCGATCAACGGAATGCCGGCCTCCATCAGCTTGGCGGAGATCACAGGCGCCGCGAAGTGTTCATCCGCCTGGAATTCAATCACCAGATCCACGCGCTGGCGGATGAACGTCTCCGCATTCCGCACCGCCGCTTTGGGGCTATAGCGGTTGTCCAAGACTAAGAGATCAACGCCTTGCTCCCGGGCTGCAACTGCCAATCCCTCAGCCACTGCCCGCGAAAAGGCAAACTCGGAGGAGTGAGAGCCATAGCCGAGCCGCCAGGCGCGGGTTCTCAGCGGGCGGATGGCGAGCCGGTATCCGTGCCTGCCAGCGCGGTCGAGTAGTCCGTTGCGCTCCAGCGTGTAGAGCAGGCGGAATGCGGTGGGCCGGCTTAGATTCACTCTCTCGGCGATTTCGCTCAAACGCAGGGTCTCCGACTCGGAGCGAAAAGCCCCAAGGATGCGGCAGGCGCGCTCCACCGCTTCGACTGAGTAGCCAAACCGTGATTTCAATGTATGAAATCTTATGCGCCCAGCTCGTCGATGTCAAGTCTCCCTGCTGCGCGGAATGAGGACATTCGAGGCGGGTAGTTAGCGCACGCTGATTTCACTGTATGAAATGTTGTAGCGCCATTGAAACTTCTTGCCGGCCGAGCACGGGCACAGCATACTTCTGGCGATGCGGCATTCTCCACCTTGCAGGCAGCGCCCGGGCCGGGCGGGGGTATTTGGGATCGGGCTCGCCGCTTATTGGGCGCAGTTCCCCGGTCTCAAAGAGAGGCTTGAAGGTTACCAACGGGAGGTGGAGCGGCGACTGGCGGGCTTTGGCGTCGAGGTGATCTCCGTGGGGCTTGTCGATACCGCGGCGGCGGCTGTTGAAGCAGGAGACCGGTTCTCCTCCGCGAGCGCCGATTTGCTGATCTGCTACGTGGGCACGTACGCGACCTCTTCGCAGGTCTTGCCGGTGGTTCAGCGGGCCAAGGTCCCGGTGCTGGTTCTGAATCTTCAGCCGGTGGCCGCGCTGGACTATGAGCGTGCTGACACAGGCGAATGGCTGGCGAACTGCTCCGCCTGCTGTGTGCCGGAGATTGCCAACGCATTCTCACGGGCGCGCGTGCCTTTCCGTGTCGTGACCGGCACGCTCTACGACGACCCCATGGCGTGGGCAGAGATCGAGGAATGGTGCGCCGCCGCCCGCGCCGTGCGCTCTCTGCGCACCGCCCGCATCGGTTTTCTCGGCCACACGTATCCCGGAATGCTCGATATGTACTCGGACTTCACCATGGTGAGCGCGCAGACCGGCGCCCACATTGAATTGCTCGAAATGTGCGACCTGGAAAAGTGCGTGAACTCGGTGAGCGCCGCGGAAGTGGCGGCCAGGCTGAGCCTGGCGCGCGAGATCTTCGAATTGGAAGGCGTGGACGAAGGAGAACTGGAATGGGCAGCGCGCGTGGCGGCGGGACTGGTCCGGCTCGTCGAACAGTATGAGCTGTGCGGACTTACGTATTATTACCGGGGACT
>CAKZVG010000636.1 GCA_937921835.1 uncultured Bryobacteraceae bacterium
TGAAGAAGCTTGGCCCGCCGCTGCGCATGATCGCTCCCGGCAGGGTCTTCCGCAACGAGGAAGTCGACGCCTCGCACGAGCACACCTTCTACCAGCTTGAGGGCATGATGGTGGACCGCGAGGTCTCCATCGGGCACCTGATCTACTTCATGAAGACCATGCTCCAGGGCATCTTCAAGCGCGAAGTGACCATCCGCCTGCGCCCCGGCTACTTCCCCTTCGTCGAGCCGGGTTTCGAACTCGACATCCAGTGCCTGCTGTGCGGCGGCGCGGGCTGCCGCGTGTGCAAGCAGAGCGGCTGGGTGGAGCAGTTGGGCTGTGGCCTGGTGCATCCCAACGTGCTGCGCCTCAGCGGCATCGACCCCGAGGAGTGGATGGGCTTCGCCTTCGGCCTGGGCATGACCCGCCTGGTAATGATGCGCTACGGCATCGACGACATCCGCCACCTGCAAGGGGGCGATCTGCGTTTCCTGAACCAGTTCTAGCAATCGAGGATCCCCAAGTTGAAGTTCTCCTACAACTGGCTTTGCGAACTTGTCGAGGGCGCCGGCGCCGCCCCCGCGGAGTTGAGCCGCCTGATCACGATGAAGACCGCCGAGAGCGAAGGCGTCGAGCCTTACGGCGCCCATCTGGCGGCGGTCTGCGCGGCGAAAGTGCTCTCGGTGGAGCCTATCGCGGGCAGCCACAACGTGAAGGCGGTGGCCGACACGGTGCGCTACGGAGTCAGGACCGTCGTGTGCGGCGCTCCCAATTGCCGCCCGGGAATGGTGACCGCCTACGTCCCCGCCGGCACGCGGCTCGGCGAGCGGGAAATCGGCCGCGCCGTCATCCAGGGCGTCGAAAGCGACGGCATGTTGGCGAGCGGCGCCGAACTCGGCATCAACCGCGACGCCGCGGGCCTGCTGGAGTTGGACGCCGCTCCGGGCGCGCCGATTCCCGGCTGCGCGCCCGACTCCATCATCGAGATCGACAACAAGTCCCTCACCCACCGCCCCGACCTGTGGGGGCATCACGGCATGGCGCGCGAAGTGGCGGCCATCCTGCGCCGGCCGCTGCGCGAGCCGGTGCGGCGGGAGCTTGTGCCCGCGGGCGCGTCCCCGGTGGAAATCGCCATCGAGGACTTCGATCTGTGCCCGCGTTACAGCGCGCTGGTGTTTGAAAACGTCACCGTGCGTTCCTCCCCGCTGTGGCTCCAGTACCGCCTGGAGGCCATCGGGCTGAACCCGATCAACAACATCGTCGACGTGACCAACTACGTGATGAGCGAGATCGCGCAGCCGATGCACGCCTTCGACCAGGACAAGCTGCGCGGTCCGGCGGTCTTCATCCGGCGCGCGCGGGCGGGCGAGCGGATCGCGGCGCTGAACGAGGTGGAGTACGATCTCGATCCGTCCAACCTGGTAATCGCCGACGCGGGTGGAGCGATCGCCATCGCCGGCGTCATCGGCGGGCTGGGGAGCGCCATCGGGGATTCGACCCGGAGGGTGGTGCTCGAAAGCGCCAACTTCAACGCCGCGAGCATCCGCAAGACCACCGCGAAACTGAAACTGCGCACCGACGCCTCGATGCGCTTCGAGAAATCGCAGGACCCGGAGAACACGGTCCGCGGCCTCGCCCGCGCCGTCGAGCTGTTCGAGGAGGTCTCGCCCGGCATCCGCGTGGTGGGCGGGCTGGCCGACGCGCGCCGCGCGCCCTCCGCTTCCGCGCCGATCCGCCTGCCGCTCGGCTGGCTGATGCGCAAGCTGGGGCGCGAGGTGGATCCGGCCGAGGTGCGCGAAATCCTCGAGCGGCTGCACTTCGGCGTGGCCGAGCTGGAAGCGGGCGTGTTCGCGGTCAACGTTCCGAGCTGGCGCGCCACGCGCGACATTTCCATCAAAGACGACCTGGTGGAGGAGGTGGGGCGCATGGTCGGCTACGACGCGATTCCGCCGCGCGCGCCTCTGCTGCCCGCCGACGTGCCGCCCGCCAACGAGGAGCGCAAGTTCCATCACGAGTTGCGCGCGCGGATGGCGGCGCAAGGCTTCACCGAGGTCTACAATTACTCGTTCGTCAGCGAGGAGATGGCGCGCGCGTTCCATCTCGACCGGGCGGAACATGTAACGGTCGCCAATCCGATTTCGCAGGATCAGGGTTTGCTGCGCAAGAGCCTGGTGCCGGGAATCTGGAAGAACCTGCGCGAGAACAGCCGGCACTTCGACGAGTTCCGCCTGTTTGAGATCGGCGTCGAGATCCACAAACAGGCCGAGGGGCTGCCGGACGAAATTCCGCACCTGGCGGCGGCGATCTTCGCCCGCGGCGACGGCGCCGCGAGCCTGTTCGAGCTGAAGCGCGTGGCCGAGTGCCTGATGCCCGGCGCGCGCGTGCGTCCCGCCGCGGCGCGGCCCTACGAGCACCCGGCGCGCTGCGCGGAGATCCTCTGGCGCGGCGCCGCCACAGGCCGGCTCTGCGAGCTTCACCCCTCGCTCATCGAGAACGGACGCGGGGCGGTGCTCGACATCGACCTGCGCGAGATGGAGCGCGTGCGGCACGCCGACACGCGCTATCAGCCGGTCCGCCGCTACCCGTCGAGCGACTTCGACCTGTCGGTGATCGCGGGCGCGCGCGAACTCGCCGGAGACATCGAAGAGCGGCTGAGGGAATTGGCCGGCGAGGCGCTGGCGGCCATCCGATTCGTGCGGCAATACGCGGGTCCGCCGCTGGCGGAAAACACCAAGAGCGTGTCCTTCCGCCTGACCGTGGCCGCCGCCGATCACACCCTCGATTCGGAAGAGGTGGGCGCCATCCGCGCCCGGGTTATCGAGGGGATGCGGGCCTTGGGCTACGAGCTGCGCGTGTGAGGCGGGCGGCGGGTGCGGCCCGGCCGGCATGACCCGCTATTTCGGCACCATCGGGACGAAGCGCACGGGCAGGTCGCGGCGGCGTTTGATCTTGCCGTCGGCGCCCTTGTCGATGACGACGAGTTCCTGCGTGAAGGGCGTGGCTCCGACCGGCGCCACCAGGCGGCCGCCGGGCTTCAACTGCTCGATGAGCGCCTGCGGCACGCTGGGCGGCGCGGCGGTGACGAGAATGCGGTCGAAGGGCGCTTCCTCGGGCCACCCTTTGTAGCCGTCCGCCTCGCGCACGTGCACGTTATGGTAGCCGAGCTGTTTGAGCAGCGCGGCGGAACGGCGGGCCAGTTCGGGCACGATCTCGACCGTGTAAACGTCCTTGACGAGCGGCGACAACACCGCCGCCTGGTAGCCGGAGCCGGTTCCGATTTCAAGCGCCTTATGCGTGGGTTTCGGGTCGAGCAACTCCGTCATGTAAGCGACGATGTAGGGCTGCGAGATCGTTTGTCCCCGGCCGATGGGCAGCGGATGGTCGTTGTAAGCCGCCTCGCGGACGTCTTCGGGCACGAACAGGTGCCGCGGCACGGAACGCATGGCGGCCAGCAGCGCGGGGTTGCGGATGCCGCGCTCCTCGATGTGATCCCGGACCATGCGCTCGCGCAGCGCGGCGTAGGGATCGGCGGCCAGCGCGGCGGCGGCGGCCACCGTCAGCATCGGATAAAGCAAGCGCTGTTTCATGGCGTCCGGTCTCACGCTCCTACCCGCATCCTAGCCCATCCGCCGGACCCGTAGCGTACAATGGCCAAGGTGGAATCCTCTTCTTCAGCCGAACCCCTCCTGTCGCAGGACAGGTCTCCCGGACTTCTGCGCCAGCTTGGCATCGTGAGCGCCACCGCGCTGGTGGTCTCCAACATGGTCGGCGTGGGCATCTTCACGACCAGCGGTTTTCTGGCCGGGGACCTGGGCGCGCCCTCGCTGGTGCTGTCCATCTGGGTGGTGGGCGCCGTCGCCGCCCTGGCGGGCGCGCTGTGCTATTCGGAGCTGGGCATCAACTTTCCGAGTTCCGGCGGGGAGTATGTCTACCTCACCCGCGCCTACGGCCCGACCTGGGGGTTCATGACCGGCTGGGTTTCGTTCTTCGCGGGCTTCTCGGCGCCGATCGCCGCCGCCTCGCTCGCCTTCTCCGATTACCTGGGCTACTTCCATCCGGCGCTGAAGCAGGAGAACGCGGTCTACACGATCGGCTCGGGTGCGTTGTCGGTGAAAGTGGGCGGCGCGCAACTGCTCGCCTGCGCGCTGATCGGAGCCTTCACGCTGTTGAACTTTTTCGGCGTGAGCCGGGTGGCGAAGATTCAAAATCTGCTCACGGCGACGAAGATTCTGGTGGTGCTGAGTTTCATCGTTCTCGGCTTCCTGGCGGGTCAAGGAAGCTGGGACCACTTCTCCGAGCCGGCCGTGCGCACCTCGCCGCACCCGGTGTGGCTGCAATTCGGCATCAGCCTGTTCTTCATCTACGCGAGTTACAGCGGCTGGAACGCGGCCACTTACGTGGCCGAGGAACTGCGCAAGCCCGAGCGCACGCTGCCCATCGCGCTGGCCATCGGCACGCTGCTGGTTACGCTGCTCTATGTCGGGCTGAACGTGGTCTTCATCTACGGCGCGCCGCTGGAGAGCATGAAGGGCGTGGTGGCGGTGGGTTCGCTGGCCGCGCGCAATCTGTTTGGGCCCCAGATCGCGGGGGTGTTCAGCGCGCTGATGGCGGTGTCGCTGATGTCCACCGTGAACGCCATGGTGACCATCGGCCCGCGGGTCTACTACGCCATGGCCAAGAACGGCGCCTTCTTCCCGGTGGCCGCGCAGGTGAGCCGCCGCTGGCACACGCCGGTCGTCGCCATCGTCACACAGGGCTGCTGCGCCATGCTCATGACCATGACGCCGTTCGCCGGACTGCTGATGTACATCGGCTTCACCCTGACGCTGTTCGCGGCCATGGCGGTGGCGTCGCTGTTCCTGTTCCGCCGCCGCGCGGGCTGGCAGAAGCTGCGTGTGGTGAGCTTCGCCTGGCCGCTGATGCCCCTGATCTTTCTGGCGGTCGCCGGCTGGACGTTCGCCATGGGCATCCGCCTGGATCCGAAGACCTCGCTGGCGGCTTTCCTCACCATCGGAACCGGCGCGGCGATCTACCACTTCGTGGTGCGGCCGAAGCCGCGCGCCTAGGTCCCGGCCCCGCCCGGGCCGAAGCACAGCCGGCCGCCGCCGGGGGAGCCACCCGCGCGGGTTTCAGCTCCTCTCCTCAGCGGCAGCGGGCCACCGCCCGCCGCCAGCCCGCGTAGAGCGACTCGCGCCGGTCCTCGCTCAGGCGCGGCTCGAAGATCCGCTCGGCGCGCCAGAACTGTTCCAACTCCGAAGCGCTCGTCCAGACGCCCACCGCCAGCCCGGCCAGGTACGCCGCGCCGAGCGCCGTGGTTTCGATGTCGGCCGGGCGCACGATGGGCCGCCCGAGGATGTCGGCCTGAAACTGCATCAGGAAGTTGTTGGCCGAAGCGCCGCCGTCGGCGCGCAGTTCGGTGAGGCGCTCTCCGCTGTCGGCCTCCATCGCCTCCACCAGTTCGCGGGTCTGGTAGGCGATGCTTTCGAGCGCCGCGCGCACGATCTCCGGGCGGCCGGTGGACTGCGTGATTCCGGTCAACAGCCCGCGCGCGTTCTGGTCCCAGTGCGGCGCGCCGAGCCCGACGAAGGCCGGCACGAAGTAGACGCCGCCGGTCGACCCGGCCGAGGCGGCGAGCGCTTCGGACTCCGCGGCCGCTGCGATCAGTCCCAGCTTGTCGCGCAGCCATTGAATGGCCGCGCCGGCGATGAAAACCGCTCCCTCAACCGCGTATTGGGCCGTGGCGTCGAGCGACGCCGCGCGCGTGGCCAGCAGGCGGTTCCGCGACACAGGGCGCCGCGCGCCGGTGTGCAGCAGGGCGAAACATCCCGTGCCGTACGTGTTTTTGGACAAGCCAGGCCGGAAACAGGCCTGTCCGGCCAGTGCCGCCTGCTGGTCGCCGGCGATGCCGGCGACGGGAATCTCGGCCCCCAGATGCTCACCCACGGCGACCCCTGCGGCGCCGCTTGAGGGAACGATCCGAGGCAGCATGGCGCGCGGGATGTCGAAGAGCGCCAGCAGTTCCTCGTCCCACTCGCCGGCGGAGAGGTCCATGAGCATGGTGCGGGAGGCGTTCGAAGGATCGGTCACGTGCGCCGCGCCATCGGTGAGCTTCCAGACGAGCCACGTGTCCACGTTGCCGAACAGCAGTTCGCCGTCCCGGGCGCGACGGGGCGCATCGGGCACGTGGTCGAGAATCCAGCGGATCTTGCTGGCCGAAAAGTAGGCGTCGATGACCAGCCCGGTGCGTTCGGCGATCTTCGCGGCGGCGCCGGAGGCGGCCAGCGCGGCGCAGTAGTCCGCCGTGCGCCGGCATTGCCACACGATGGCGGGCGCGACGGGTTCGCCCGTGCGCCGCTCCCACACGATGGCCGTCTCCCGCTGGTTGGTGAGGCCGATGGCCGCCAGCGAGGAGGCGGCCTCGCCGGCCGAAGCCAGCACCCGGCGCGCGGAGCCAAGTTGTGCGCCCCAGATCTCGCGCGCGTCCTGTTCCACCCATCCGGGACGCGGATAGCGGCAGGGAATGGGCTCCGATTCCATGGCGATCCGCCGCCCCTGTTCGTCGTACAGGGCGGCGCGGGCGCTGGTGGTTCCTTCGTCGAGAGCCAGGATGAGCGGCACTCCCGCATTATAGAATCGAAGGGTTATGTTCTTCCGCAGGCGCAAACCGCGCGCGCCCACCTTCGAGGAGCGCGTCGAGAGTCTCAAGCAGAACGGGTTCGGCGCCGAAATCCGCCCGGACGGCACCGTGTTGCTGACCCGCGCCGGCTGCGGCGCCACCGTCCGCGGGGGCGGCGAGACTCAGCCCGTCATCGAGCAGGCGGGCATCCTGCTGAACGGCGAGATCGCCGCGGTGGTCGACGGCGGCTACCAGAAGTTCCTTCAAACCCCCTCCGGACGCCGCGCGCCGGCGCTGGCCTCCCACCTCAAAGCGCTGCATGCTTTTGTCGAAGACCTGCGCGAGGGCCTTGGTCTCACGAGCCTCTACAACGAATCGCTCGGCACCACCAACGACCTGCACCTCTACGACCGCGTCCAGAACCGCGACCGCGGCGTTTCACGGCGCCCATGGGAACGCGGCTAAGAGCTAAGGAGGCAACGATGCCGCAAATGATCTCGCGCCGCGGTCTTCTCGGCGCGTTTCCTTTGGCGCCCGCGGTGCTGGCCCGCCAAGCGCCGGCCCGCCGCCCCAACGTCCTGCTCATGATGGCCGACGACCTGGGCTTCGAGTGCCTGGGCTGCAACGGCGGGACGTCTTACCGCACGCCGCACCTCGACCGCCTGGCGCAATCCGGCGTCCGGTTCACGCACGCCTACGCCCAGCCGCTGTGCACGCCCACCCGGGTACAGCTCATGACCGGCCAGCACAACTTCCGCAACTGGCGCGGGTTCGGCCTGATGGACCCCAACGAAAAGACCTTCGGCCACATGCTCCAGCAGGCCCGCTACCGGACGGCGATCTCCGGCAAGTGGCAGTTCTACAGCTATGAGGTGAAAGGCTCGCCGCGCTACCGCGCCGGGATGAAGCCCGAGCAGGGCGGCTTCGACGAGTACCTCCTCTGGCACGACCTGCTCACCGAGGACAAGGGTTCCCGCTTCGCCGATCCCGTACTGAACGAAAACGGCAAGCCGCGTCGCGACACCAAGGGCAAGTACGGCCCCGATCTCGAGGTCGAGTTCCTCACCCGCTTCATGGGGAACGCCCGCAACCGCCCGTTCTTCGCCTACTATTCGATGACCCTGACCCACGCCCCGTTCAATCCCACGCCCAAGAGCGCGGACTGGGCGCGCGGCGACCGCTTCAAGGACGATCCCAAGTATTTCGGCGACATGGTGGAATACATGGACGAGACCGTCGGCCGCCTGATGGCGTTCCTCGACAGGAACGGCCTGTCGGAAAACACCCTGGTGATCTTCTATTCCGACAACGGAACCCCGCGCGAGATCACCTCGCGTATGGGCGAGCGCGTGATCAAGGGCGGCAAGGGATTCACCACCCGGGCCGGCATGCACGTTCCGCTGCTCGCCCGCTGGCCGGCTGCTGGCGCGGGCGGCCGGACCTGCCACGACCTGATCGACTCCACCGATTTCGTCCCGGTTCTGATGGAGGCGACCGGCGCCCGCTGGTTCGACGGCCGTCCGCTGGACGGGCGGAGTTTTGTTCCCCAGCTTCGCGGCGAGAAAGGCAACCCCCGCGAATACGCCTTCGCGCATTTCGACCCGCACCCGGGCTGCAAGGTGAACTTCACGCCCACCCGCCTCACCTGGGACCAACGCTACAAGCTGTACATGGACGGACGCTTTTTCGACACCGAGGCCGATCCGCTCGAAGAACGGCCGCTCAAACCCGGCGGCGAATCCCCCGAGGCGCGGCGGGCGCGCGCGAAGTTGGACGCCGGACTGAAGCAGATGGCCAAGGCGCACCCGCCAGTCTTCAACAAGTTCGAGACCGACGGGCGGCCCGCCTATTAGCGGCCCTGACGGAGGTGGAGCACGACGTTGCTTAGACGCCGGTGGCGGCCGGGGCCACGCGGGCTGGAAGCGGGAAAGGCCAGCGCCGGCTACCGGAAGAGAATCCGAGGCACCCACCACAGGTAGAACACCATTCCGAAAAGCTCGACCAGGGATTGCACCACGATCACCACTGAGGAGACCTCCCAGCCGGCGGGCAGGGACAGGGCGAAGGGCAGCACCACGAAGGAATTGCGCGTGCCAAGGCTGAAGGCCACGGTGCGTCCCTGACCGGCCGGCAGCGCCATCAATCCGGCGAGTCCCTTGGCGATCAGCGAGGCCAGCAGGAGGAAGCCCACAAATAACGGCACGAGCAGCGGAAAAAGATTCGGCGCGCCGCGCACGGTATCGACCTGCGCCCCGGCGATCAGGAAGACCACCAGCGCCAGCAGGGGCACCGGCCACCAGGCCAGTCGTTCGCGCAACGCCCCCCGTTCCGCGCGGGCCTCGATCCAGCGCTCCGACAGCGCGGCGGCCGCGAGCGGCACAAAGATTACGGCCGTGGCGGGCCATACCTCGGCGGGCGTAAGCGCGGCCGGGAGACCGGCCCTCAGCATCAGCCACAGGTAGACCGGCAGCAGCAGCAACTGCAACAGGAGGTTGATGGGGGTCACCGCGATAGCGCGGGGAACGTCGCCGCCGCCGAGTTGGCTGAAGGTGATGAACCAGTCGGTGCAGGGCGCTAACAGGACGAGCAGCACGCCCAGCTTAAGCGGCGGATCGGCGGGGAGCCATTGCACGAGCGCCCAGACGAGCAGAGGCAAAACGGCGAAGTTCCCGGTCAGCACCGCCGCCACGAACCGATGATCGCGGAAGGCTTCGCGCAGGTGCAGCAGCGGCACCTGCACGAAGGTCGCATAGAGCAGCAACGTCAGCGCCGGCCAGAGC
>CAKZVG010000637.1 GCA_937921835.1 uncultured Bryobacteraceae bacterium
CGTCTGGCGGCCGCCGCCGACCACCCCTACCTTGAGGCCATGGTGATCGACGCCTTTGAACCCATCACCTGGTTCCGCAAGGTCGATCTCCGGCATGGTCCGCCGGGCGGAATGGACTGGCGGCAGCGCTGGCAGGTTCGCATGCGCAAGGTGTTCGAGACCGAAACCATTCTGGTGGGCGAGACCGAGGGCCGGATCGCCGCCTGCGCCACCGGGTATGAGGAAGCCGGGCGCATCGGCTACATTGACATTCTGTGCGTGCACCGCGACTTTCAGGGCCGGGGCTACGGCCGCGAGATGCTGCGCGCCATGCTCGATTACTTCCGCGCGCGGGGCGCCGCCCATTGTCACCTCGAATGCCTGGCCGATAACGAGGCCGGCAACCGGCTCTACCAGTCGGAGGGGTTCGAGGAGATCACCCGCGCGCTGCGCTGGTGGATCAAGCTGTAGCCGCCGGCGGCGCACCGGACACCGCTGGCGGCGCGCCGCCATCGCTACCGTGGCGGCTGGGCGGCTGAGACCTGCGTGCCGCCGCCGGAGAGGTTCAGAGTGTAGACCCGGAGTTCAACCCTGCGGTCCTGACGCCGGGTCTCGCGATCGGCCGCCGGGGCGCCGCGCGTGCCGGTGCGGCCGCCCGGAGCCTCGCCGGCCCCCAGCACATGAATGCGCCGCAGCGGGACGCCGTGGTCGAGGGTCAGGTGGCGCACCACCGCCTGAGCCCGTTTCCGGCTGAGTTCCAGGTTGTAGGCGGAGGCGCCGGTGTGGTCGGTGAATCCTTGGACCTCGAAAACGTAACCGCTTTTGCCTTGCAGACCGGCCGCGATCCGGCCGATCCGGGCCCTGGCCTCGTCGCTCAACTGCCAGCGGTCGAAACCGAACAAGATGCGCTCTTCGGCCGCGAGCGTGTAATTATCGAGGTTTGAAAGCGCGGTTTCGACGCCGCCGAGGCGGACTTCGTTTTTTCCGGCCATTTGTTGCGCCGTTGCCGCCGCCTGCCCCGCGTCCGCCGCTGTCTGCCCGGCGTTGGCTGCCGCCTGTGCCGCCCGCGCAGCCTCTTCACCGGCGCGCGCGGCCTTGGAGTCGGCCTCCATGGCCCGCTCGTCGGTTCGAGCGACGCTGGCCTCCAGTTCCGTGACGGAGCCCTGAAGGGACTTGTTGCGGGCCTCCAACTCGCTCACCCGCGTCTCGACCGGCGCCATCACCTGGCGGACGTGTTTCTTCGTGGCGCAGCCCGCCGCCCCGAACAGCAGCAGCGCCGCCGCTCCGGCTGCCGCCAGAGCGCCACGGCTTGATCCCCGTACGTTCATCTCCAACAACCTCCTCCACACTATGGACGCACAAAAAGGCCCGCTTGAGCCGTTAACGGGAGCAAATTCAGCGCCTGCCGCCGCCGCCGGCCGGTGCGGAAACGGGCCCCACTGGCGGCAAGCCGTTCTTGACACCTTCCGGAGGCGGGCGTGTTAGATTGAAGATTCCATGGGTGAACCCGCCGCTCTGAAGCAGACAGCGCTGAATGCCGTCCATCGCCAGTCCGGGGCGCGAATGGTGGATTTCGGCGGTTGGGACATGCCGGTGCAGTACTCGGGCGTCATTGAGGAACACCACGCCGTGCGGCGTGCGGTGGGTCTCTTCGACGTCAGCCACATGGGCGAAATCGAGGTTCGTGGTCCGGAAGCCTTGCAACTGGTGGACTACGCCACCACCAACGCCGCCGCGCGGCTGAAGCCTGGCCAGGCGCAGTATTCGGCGTTGCTGTACGAGCACGGCGGCTTCGTTGACGACATCCTGGTTCACAAGGTGTCCGATACGGAGTACTTCCTGTGCGTGAACGCCGCCAACCAGGAGAAAGACTTCGAACACCTGCGGTCGCTCAACCGCTTCCAGGCCGAAGTGGAGTTCGCCAGCGGGCGCTACGCGCAGATTGCCATCCAGGGGCCGAAGGCGCTGGCGACGCTCCAGAAACTCACCCCCGCGGAGCTCGGCGCAATCCACTACTACTGGTTCGAGGACAGCGAAGTCCAGGGCACGCCGGCGCGCATCGCGCGCACCGGTTACACCGGCGAGGACGGTTTCGAGATCTACCTGGATCCCTCGCAGGCGGCGCGCATCTGGAACGAGCTTCTCGCCGCGGGCGCGGAGAACGGAATCAAGCCCTGCGGGCTGGGCTGCCGCAACACGCTGCGCCTGGAAGCGAAGATGGCGCTCTACGGCCACGAGATCGACGCTTCGATCACTCCGCTTGAAGCGGACCTGGCTTGGATCGTGAAGTTCGACAAGGGCGATTTCCTGGGACGCGCAGCGCTGCTCAAGCAGCGCGAGCGAGGTGTCCGGCGGAAACTGGCGGGATTCGAGATGCGCGGCCGGGGCATCGGCCGCGATGGCTACGAAGTGTTGCTCAACGGCGCGGCGGCGGGGTGGGTTACCAGCGGGGGCCCCTCGCCGACGCTGAACAAAAACATCGGCTTGTGTTATCTGCCGGCCGCCGCCGCCGGGCCCGGACAGGCGATCCAGGTGGTGGTGCGGAATCAGCCGGTGGATGCCGTCACCGTCCCAACCCCGTTCTATAAGCGAGCGAAACCATGACCTATCCGGCAGACTTCAAGTACACCAAAGAACACGAGTGGGTCCGCGCGGAGGGAGATACCGGCACGGTCGGCATCACCTTCCACGCGCAGAAGGAACTGGGCGACATCGTCTACGTCGATTTGCCCAAGCCGGGCGCCGTCTTTCAGAAAGGCCAGGCGCTCGGATCGGTTGAGTCGGTCAAGGCCGTATCCGACATTTACGCCCCCGTGTCGGGCGAGATCGTGGAAGTGAACGAAGCGCTCGCCGGGGCGCCCGAGACTCTCAACCAGGACCCGCACGGCGCCGCCTGGCTGGTGAAACTCCGCTTGAGCGCGCCGGAAGAAATTAAAGACCTGCTCACCGCCTCGGAGTATCAACAATACTTGGGACCGGAAAGCTGACCGGTCCCGCCCATCACTCCATGCGTTATCTTCCGAAATCGGACAGCGAACGGCGAGAAATGCTGGCTGCTTGCGGCGCCAATTCGCTCGATGATCTGTTCTCGCACCTGCCCGCGGAGGTCCGTCTGAAGCGTCCCCTGGCGCTCGAAGCGGGGAAGTCCGAGTACGAGATCATCGCCTATTTCCGCGAGCAGGGCCGCCGCAACAAGGTTTTGCCTTCCTTTCTTGGGGCGGGCGCGTATCATCATTACCGGCCCGTGCTGGTGGACACGGTGGTCTCGCGGGGGGAGTTCCTCACCTCCTACACGCCCTACCAGGCCGAGATCTCTCAGGGCACGCTGGTTTCGATCTTCGAGTTCCAGACCATGCTCTGCCAGCTCACCGGCATGGATGCCGCCAACGCCTCGATGTACGACGGCTCCACCGCGCTGCCCGAAGCCGCCATGATGGCCGTCCGCTCGACCGGGCGCAGCCGCGTGCTCGCCGCGCGCACGATTCATCCCGAATACCGCGCGGTGCTGAAGACCTACGCCCGCTACCAGGGCATCGAGGTCGAGGAGTTCGGCTACGGCGAGGAAACCGGCGCGCTCGATCTGGCGGATCTGGAGGCAAGGCTGAACGGCTCGACCGCCGCCGTGCTGATCCAATCGCCCAACTTCTTCGGCATAATCGAGGACGTGCCGGCGGCCGCCTCCCTGGCGCACGCCAAAGGGGCGCTGCTGGTTTCCACCTTCACGGAAGCCGTGTCGCTCGGGCTGCTGCGCCCGCCCGCCGAGGCCGACATCGTCGCGGGCGAGTTGCAGTCCTTCGCGATCGCGCCCAGCTTCGGCGGGCCTTTCGTAGGCGTCATCGCGGCCAAGGAGCGTTTTCTCCGGCAGCTTCCCGGCAGGCTGGTGGGCGAGACGCGCGACTCGCGCGGCAACCGCGCCTACTGCCTCACGCTCTCCACCCGCGAGCAGCACATCCGCCGCGAGAAGGCCACCTCCAACATCTGCACCAACCAGGCGCTCATCGCGCTCATGGCCACCGTCTTCATGACGGTCTACGGAAAACAGGGGCTGCGTGAACTGGCCGAACAGAACCTGGCCAAGGCGCACTATCTCGCCGCCAGGCTTCCGCGGCGCTTCACGGGGCCGTTCTTCAACGAATTCGCCGCCGCGCCGGGCGCCCGGTCGGCGGAAGCCGTCAACCAGGCGCTGCTCGAACACGGCATCGTGGGGGGACTGCCGCTCGGCCGCTTCTACCCGGAACTGGAGGGGGCGATGCTGCTGTGCGCCACCGAAACCAGCCGCCGCGAACACATGGACACCCTGGACGCGGTCTACACCGGGCGGGAGGTGGCGCCGTGATCCGCAAGTCCTCCACCCACGTCTCGCAGAACGAGCCGCTGTTGTTTGAACGCAGTTCACCCGGCAAGAAAGCCTATCAGCTTCCGCCACTCGACGTGCCGGCGGTCGACCCGTGCGCCGCTCTCGGCGCGGGCAACGTGCGCGCGGAAATCGAGGGCTTCCCGGAAGTCAGCGAGGTGGAAGCCATCCGTCACTTCACGCGCCTTTCGACCTGGAACTACGCCATCGATCTTGGCCTCTACCCGCTCGGCTCCTGCACCATGAAGTACAACCCGCGGGTGAACGAACTGGTGGCGCGCCTCGAGGGACTTGCCTGGCCGCATCCCTACCAGCCCGAAGCGTTGTCGCAGGGCGCCCTGGAGATCATGGCGCGCCTGGAAACGGCGCTGGCGGAAATCACCGGCATGGACGCGGTGACGCTACAGCCGGCCGCCGGCGCGCATGGCGAACTGACCGGTATCCTGCTGGTGCGCGCGGCGCTCGAAGCGCGCGGTAATCCGCGCAAGAAGGTGCTGGTGCCGGATTCGGCGCATGGCACCAACCCGGCCACCGCCGCCATGGCCGGTTACGCCATTCAGAGCATCCGCTCCTCGGAGAGCGGACTGGTGGACGTGGCGGCGCTGGCGGGCGTGGTGGACGAGGACACGGCCGCCCTGATGGTGACCAACCCCAACACGCTGGGGCTGTTCGAGCGCGACATCGTGCGCATCGCGGAGATCCTGCACGACAAAGGCGCGATGGTCTACATGGACGGCGCCAACATGAACGCGCTGGTGGGCATCGCGCGGCCGGGTGACTTCGGCGTCGACGTCATGCACCTCAACCTGCACAAGACGTTCTCGACGCCGCACGGCGGCGGCGGTCCGGGCGCGGGCCCGGTGGCCGTCAAGGCCCACCTGGAGCCATTTCTGCCCCTTCCGCGCCTGAAGCGCGCGGACGGCGGCTGGAGCTTCGATTACGACCGTCCGGATTCGATCGGCCGCGTGCGCGCCTTCTATGGCAACTTCGGTGTGCTGGTGCGCGCGCTGGCTTACATCCTGGCCCACGGCGGCGAAGGATTGCGCAACGCCACCATGGACGCGGTGCTGAACGCGGCCTATGTCCGCAAGGGCCTCGAGCCGCACTACGAGCTGCCGCACACGGCGCCCTCCCTGCACGAGGCGGTCTTCAGCGACGCCCGCCAGGCGAAGCAGGGCGTGCGCACGGGCGACATCGCCAAGCGGCTTATCGACTACGGCTTCCATCCCTACACCGTCAGCTTCCCGCTCATCGTCCACGGCGCTCTGATGATCGAGCCGACCGAGACCGAGTCCAAGCAAGAGCTCGACGCGTTCATCGAGGCCATGCGCGACATCGCCGACGAGGTCGAGCGCGACCCCGAACTGGTGAAGAACGCCCCGTACTCCACGCGCACGCGCCGTGTGAACGAGACCCTGGCCGCGCGCAATCCGATCGTGCGTTGGGAGCCGCCGGC
>CAKZVG010000638.1 GCA_937921835.1 uncultured Bryobacteraceae bacterium
GCTGGCCGGCCCCGGGCGGTGGGGCACGGCCGATCCCTTGCTGGGAGTTCCGGTGTCGTTCGCGGAAGTGAGCCGCGTCGACGCCGTCTGCGAGATCCTGGAGATGCGCGACGGCCTCGTGCCCGATGTCTCGCTCGGCACGCACTTCTTCAACGACCTGGTGGAGCGGCAGGTGCTCTACCTGGCGTTGATTCCCGGCAAGGCCGGCAATCGCGTCAACGCGGAGCTGGTCGAGGGCGCGCCCAACCAGCTCGCCGCCCTGCTGCCGGAGGAAGCCGCCTGGGCGGATGCCGTGCGGGTCATCGATCCGGCGGCGCTTCCAGGCGCGCGCCCGCTGCGGCTCCTGGCCGATGCGCTGGGCCAGCGCGCCATCTGCTACTTCGAAGCCAATCCGTAAGCTACGCCGGTTGACACCGGCCGCGCGCCGCTTCAAAATGGGCACGGTTCGCAGGAGGTGCGCCGATGTGCGTCATTACCATCACCCGTGGTGCATTTCTGGGAGGCGAGCGCGTGGCCCAGCGCGCCGCGGACGAGCTGGGTTTCCGTTGCGTGAACCGCGACACGATTATCGATAAAGTGGCCGCCGCCGGCGTCAGCCACGACGCTCTCCGGGAGGCGCTCACACGTCCGCCTTCCCTGCTCGACCGCTGGATCACGCACCGCCGGCACGTCTACCTGGCCCTGCTCCAGGCGGCGCTGGCCGAGGAGGTGCAGGAGGGCAGCGTGGTCTATCACGGCTACGGAGGCCATTTGCTGCTCGAGGGCGCCGGACCGGTGTTCCGCGTCTGCCTGACGGCGGGCATGGAGTTCCGCCTCAACCTCGCCCAGCGCGAACTGGAACTGGACCGCGAGCGCGCCCGCGCGCACCTGGAGAAGGTCGACCTCGAACATGCCCGTTGGACGCGCGCCCTGTACGGCGTGAACTGGGACGATCCTTCCCAGTACGACCTGGTGCTCAATCTCGGCCGCCTGTTCGGAATCGAGGAAGCCGTCCGGGTGGTGGTCTCGGCCGTGCGCGGCCTCGACTGCCTGGCGTTCAACGCGGCCCGGAAAGCGGCCATGCGCGACTTCGCCCTCGCCAGCCGCGTGAACGCGGCCCTGGCTCTCAACCCGCACACGGAGGCCCTGCCGCTTGAGGTCACCTCGCTCAACGGCGTGGTGACCATTGGCGGGACGCTCGAATCCGACGAGCAGTTGAAGGACGTCGAGCGCATCGCGGCCGCGGTCCCGGGCGTCCGGAGCGTCCGGCTGCGCTACTGAGCTTGCGCCGTCTCCAGGCGCCGCCGGGAAGCGCCGCGCCGCCGGTGCCTGCCCGGACGGGCCGCCACGGACCCCGCCACCGGGCCGCCTCTACCCCGGGCCGGCCTCTTCCGCCAGCCGCCGCTTGAAGTACTCGATCGTCGGCGCCAACCCGTCCCGCAGCGGCACCGACGGCGTCCAGCCCAGCTTCTCCCGCGCCAGCGTGATGTCGGGCTGGCGCTGCACTGGGTCGTCCTGCGGGAGCGGCCTGGTAACGATCCGGGAACGCGAGCCGGTCAATTCCACCACCAGTTCGGCCAGTTCGCGAATGGTGAACTCGGCCGGGTTGCCCAGGTTCACCGGTCCGGTGAGGCCTTCGGTGTTCATCAGCCGCCACAGGCCTTCGATCAAGTCCGAAACGTAGCAGAAGGAACGCGTCTGGCTGCCGTCGCCGTAGATGGTGATGGGCTGGTTGCACAGCGCCTGCACGATGAAATTGCTCACCACGCGCCCGTCGTTGACCGCCATGCGGGGGCCGTAGGTGTTGAAGATGCGCGCGATGCGGATGTCCACGCCGTTCTGGCGGTGGTAGTCCATCATGAGCGTCTCGGCCACGCGCTTGCCTTCGTCATAGCAGCTCCGGACGCCAATGGGATTCACGTGCCCCCAGTAGGACTCGCTCTGCGGATGCTGCTTGGGATCGCCGTAGACTTCCGAAGTCGAAGCTTGCAGGATGCGCGCCCGCACCCGCTTGGCCAGCCCCAGCATGTTGATGGTTCCCATGACGTTGGTCTTGACCGTCTTGACCGGGTTGAACTGGTAATGCACCGGCGAGGCCGGGCAGGCCAGATTGTAGATCTGGTCGGTTTCAAGCATCACCGGCTGCACCAGGTCGTGCCGCAGCAACTCGAAGCGGGGATTCCCGAGCAGGTGCGCCACGTTGCGTTTTGAGCCGGTGAAGAAGTTGTCCAGACAAATCACTTCGGCGCCGGCCGCCACCAGGCAGTCGCAGAGATGGCTGCCCAGAAAACCGGCCCCGCCCGTCACCAGGATTCGATTGGCTGGCATGGATAACCAGTATCGGCCGAAACTGTAGCAGAATG
The DNA here is from genome assembly GCA_937921835.1 of uncultured Bryobacteraceae bacterium. Classification (GTDB taxonomy): domain Bacteria; phylum Acidobacteriota; class Terriglobia; order Bryobacterales; family Bryobacteraceae; genus CAKZVG01. The sequence continues at coordinate 2,343 of CAKZVG010000638.1, forward strand.
GAAGTCGATATGGCGAACCGGGATCAACCCGCATCCAGACGTCGCTTTCTGGCGGCCGGCGCCGCTGCTGCCGCCGCTCCCGCCGTTCACGGCGCTTCCCGCCGGCCTCCCAACGTCGTTCTTCTGCTGCCCGACCAGATGCGCGGCCAGGCCATGGGCTGCATGGGCGATGGGAACGTGCGCACCCCCAACCTGGACCGCCTGGCGGCCGAAAGCGTCCACTTCCGCAACACGCTCGCCAACACCCCGGTCTGCTGCCCGGCGCGCGCGATTCTGATGACCGGCCAGTACTGCCACCGCAACGGCATGGTGGCCAACGACCTGCGCATGCGCGAATCGCACAGCAGCTTGGCCAAGGTCCTGCGCGCGGCGGGCTACCGTACCGGCTTCATCGGCAAGTGGCATCTGGACGGCGGCCCCCGGCTGCCCGGTTTCGTGCCGCCCGGAGAACGCCGCCAGGGCTTCGAATTCTGGGCCGCCAACCAATGCAGCCACCGCCATTTCGACAACGTCTATTTCCGCGACTCCGAGCAGGCCATCCCGCTTGGCAAGTTCGAGGCCGAGGGCTGGACCGACCTCGGCCTGGAGTTCCTCGAAGGCTCGCGGCGCGATGAGCGGCCGTTCTTTCTGTGCATCTTCTACGGCCCGCCGCACGACCCCTACGGCGCGCCCGACGAGTACATGCGGCAATACGATCCGCAGAAACTCAAACTCCGCCCCAACTGGCGCGCCGGCGAGCGCGTGCCGGGCCGCCAAGAGATCGCCGCCTATTACGCCGCCGTCACCGCCATCGACCGGCAGGTCGGACGCTTCACCGCCGCCATCGACAACGCCGCCTGGCGCGACGACACCGTGCTGCTGTTCGCCTCCGATCACGGCGACATGCTCGGCTCGCAAGGCGAGCGCCTCAAGCGCAAGCCGTGGGAGGAGTCGATCCTGGTCCCGGGCATCCTGCGCTTCCCGCGGCTGGTCAAACGCGGGCGGGTCGAGGACGCCCTGTTCACGCACGTAGACTTCATGCCCACCCTGCTCGGGCTGTGCGGCGTCAATCCGCCCGCCGGACTACAGGGCCTGGACTTCACCCCGCGCATCGCCGGACGGCGCCAGCCCAACCCGGAGTCGGCCTTCTTCCAGATTTTCGGCCCCTTCGCCGGCGACGGCACCGCGGACGGCTGGCGGGGCGTCCGCACCCACCGCTACCTCTACGCGCGCTACCAGAGCAAGCCCTGGCTCCTCTACGATCTCAAGCAAGACCCGTATCAGCAGGACAACCTGGCCGGGCAGCCCGCCGCAGCCAGACTTCAGGAGCGCATGGAGTCGATGCTCGAAGGATGGATGAAGACCACCGGCGACTCCTGGAGCTACAACTGGCGCCATCCGGTGGAGGATGCCGGCCGGCTCTACCGCCACCGGACGTTCTATACCGTCGAGGAATACCTGGATTGGGCCAGGAAGAACCCGGAACTTGACGCTGCCCGGCCGGTCCCCGGCAAGGCGCGCTGACGGGACCCGCCCATGCACGGGCGCAGCCGCCTCATCGCCGCCCTCGGATCCTACCTCGCGCTGGGCGCGCTGGCCTGGTCCAGCCTGGACCGGGAGTGGCGCGCGGGCGTGCTGATCTGGCTGGGCGCGCTGGCTGTGCTGACCTGGGTTCACGCGCGGCGGCAGGACCCTGACTAATCCCGTACTACACCCTACTGGCGGGACAAGCTACCCTCATCTGAAGGGGGGCGCTCCGCAGAATAGTAGGTAGTAGGGACATTTTCTCGCTCCAGATTAGGTTAATTCCCGGACGGACAATTACCTCGGAAAATGGTGCAATAGGTCGATTAGAGAGTAAGTGCGGAATAGCCGTCTCGTGTTCCATTTTGGTACTTCCGTTCCAGAGTGGAAGCAGTCGCGGCGATCCGCGGTCTCGAAATGGGACACGGGGGGCTGAAGGGCGAGCAGAGGCCTCCGGCGGTCTCGGCGGATCCGCGTTTATTCTCAATTGGATTGGCTGCACGGAGGACAAACGGCGTGTCTGGACCGATGAATGCATCCGGTATCGCGGAAGCGATCAGGCAGGGCGAGCGCTTCCCGCGAGGGCAAAGCTCTGGCGTGGACCAGGAGAAAACGTCAATGCGAGCCAGAAGGGCAATGTCGGTTCAATCCGCCAGAATCACGAAACGGGACCGCGTGGTGCTGGAGCATCTTCCGCTGGTGAAGGCGATCGCCGTTCGCGTTCACGAGAACTTACCCGTGCATGTCGACCTGGACGACCTGGTGCATGCCGGTATCCTGGGCCTGTTCGACGCGGTTAGTAAGTACAACCCCGACAAGAAAGTGGTCTTTTCCAGCTACGCCAAACACCGCATCAAGGGCGCCATCCTGGACAGCCTGCGGCAGCTCGACTGGGCCTCGCGCGATCTGCGCCGCCGCCACAAGCAGGTGGAAGCCGCTACGCGCGAACTCGCCAGCGCCCTCCAGCGCACGCCCACCGAAGCCGAGGTCGCCGAAAAGCTGGGCGTCGATGTCGAACGCTGGCGGCAGATGATGATGGACCTCCGTACCGCTGGTCTCATTTCGGCCTCCACCCGCGGCGGAGACTCCGAGGACCTGCCCGCGCCTGACTTCCCCAGCAAGCCCGAGACCCAGCCCGACCACATGTGCGCCCACGAGCAATTGCGCTCGCTGCTTTCCACCGCCATGCAGACCCTGCCCGAGCGCTATCAGAAGGTGGTGGTGCTTTACTACACCAACGAAATGACCATGAAGGAGATCGGCGGCGTGTTGGGCATCAACGAAAGCCGCGTCTCGCAGATTCACAAGTCCGCGCTGGAGAAAATGGCCGCCGTGCTCCAGCAGGCCGGCATCCAGTCGAGCCGCGCCTTCGCCGACTGATCCTTCCCCCGGGCCATGACCCGTGCTGTCCTCCGGTAGCCCGCCTCCCGGCGCCCCGGGCCATGGCGGCCTGAAAGCAGCCCCGGCCCCGGTGGTGCGATCCTGATTCTCATGCGACTGTTGCGCTTCGCTTCGCGCCGGGCGGGTGCGGGCGCCCGAGGCTTGCACCCGTGCTGAGCCGCTTGACCGCGCTGTTCCCGCTGTGGGTGACCGTGGCCAGCCTGCTGGCGCTGGTTCACCCGCCGCTGTTCACCTGGTTCACCGGTCCGCTGATCCCGGCCGGCCTGGGGCTGATCATGCTCGGAATGGGCGTTTCGCTCACCGCCGGCGACTTCCGGCGCATCGCGCGTTTTCCGGGACTGGTGCTGCTCGGCGTGACGCTGCAATACACCCTCATGCCGGCGCTCGGCTGGAGCTTCGCGGCGCTCTACCGTCTGCCACAGCCCTTCGCCGTGGGACTCATCCTGGTGGCCTGCTGCCCCGGCGGCACCGCCTCCAACGTAATCTGCTTTCTCGCCCGCGCCGATGTTCCACTGTCGGTGACCATGACCGCCGTTTCGACGCTGCTCGCCGTCGTGCTGACTCCCGCCCTGACCGCGCTGCTCGCTTCCAGCCGCATCGCCGTGCCGGCGGGCGGATTGCTTCTCAGCACGGTGCAGGTGGTGATCCTGCCGGTGGTCGTCGGCGTGCTGCTGCGGCGCTACTGGCCGAAGCTGACGCGCGCCATCCTGCCCGCGGCCCCGCTGGCGGCGGTGATCCTCATCACTCTTATCGTCGCCAGCGTCATCGGCGCGGGCCGGCGCGAGATCCTCGCGGCCGGCTGGCGGCTGCTGGCGGCGGTATGGTCCTTGCACGCGGCGGGTTTTCTCGCCGGGTACCTGGCCAGCCGGCTGGCGGGCGCGGGCGTCATCGCGGCGCGCACCATCTCGATCGAGGTCGGGATGCAGAACTCCGGTTTGGGCGTGGTGCTGGCGCGGCAGAACTTCACCGATCCGCTGTTCGCCATTCCGAGCGCCATTTCGAGCCTGTCGCACTCGGTGATTGCGAGCCTGCTGGCCGGGGTGTGGCGCCGCCGTCTTCAATCCTGAAGCGCGGCGATCAACTGCCCCATCAGCCCCATGGCCATCTGCGAAATGACGCGGTAGCCGCCGCGCTGGAGTTCCTCGCCGCCGCGGTTGGATTGCGCCACTCCGCCCAGCAATCCGTCCGGCGTCAGGTGGCGTTCAAGCGCCGCCAGCGCGCGCCGGGCGGGCGGCTTCATGGACGCGGGGAGCAGGC
>CAKZVG010000639.1 GCA_937921835.1 uncultured Bryobacteraceae bacterium
GGAAGAGACGCCGGCGGGCGCGCCGGGCCTGAGTGTCCGGGTTGGCGGACGGCTGAGCAACACGGTCCCGCTGCCGGTCGAGTAGGCGGCGCGCGGCCGCTATTCGGCCACGTAGTAACCTTGGCGGACCCGCACCTGCGCCTTGGGATAACGGCGCCGGGCGGAGCCCGCCAACTCCACGCGCACGGCGCGGAAGGACCCGGGCCGGGCATCCGCGGGCAGGCGGTAGTGCAGGCTGTAGCGGCTGCGGATGCGCTCCAGCATGTCGCGGAACGCGGCCCCCGCCTGCTCGGCCCTGGCCACCTCGCCTCCGGTCCGCTCGGCCAGCACGAACACGTCGGCGGGGGTGAAATCCGGATTCGAGGCCTTCCCCGCGGGAGGCGGCGGAGGACGGTAGCCGCGCCCGGTGACGATGGCGTTGAACACCACCGCCGAGCTCCAGAGGGCGCGCAACACCTCTTCGTCGGGGGTCTTGTAGCCCATGCTGTTGTTGTCGGTGAGGATGAGGATGGCGCGCCGCGCGCGCGGGTCCGGCTGGCTGCGCGCGAACTGGCCGGCGGCCTCTAACACGGCCGCGTTGATCAGCGTCGCGCTGCCGATTTCTTCGTCCGGCTGGGCGGCCGAGAGCAACTCGCGCGCGATGGCGGCATGGTCGCGCGTGAAATCCGCCCGCAGTTTGGCCCGGCGCGCGAAAGCCATCACCGCCACCTGGTCTTCCGGACCAAGCTGCGCCAGCGCCGCCCTGGCTGCCGCCGCAACCTGCTCGACGTACTTCCGCATGCTGCCGCTCGCGTCGAGCAGCAACAGCACCGCGGCCGGGTCCGCCGACCGGCCGAAATACTCGATCGCCCGCGGCGAACCTTCGTCGAGCACCTCGAAGTCCGCGCTCTCCAGGTTCTCAACGATCCGGTTGCCTTCCACCACCTGAACGTCCAGGCGCACCACGGAAACGCCGGTGCGGAACAGCGGCGCCTCCTGCGCCAGGTGACAGCCCGCCAGAAGAAGGAAGCACGCCAGATCCATGACTGACATTATCGCCGCAGCCGGCCATCGGGCTCGCGCCGCGCGGCCCGTAGCCCGGCCGCGCCCGCCGTTGTGTTAAAGTGAGTTTGGAATTTCCACAAGGAGCCCTTTCTTCTCCATGGCCAAGAGATTCTACGGATGGTGGATTGTCTGCGCCTGCTTCCTGACGTTCGGGCTGTCCACGGGCTTTCCCTACTACAACATTGCGTTCTTCTTCGACTATTTCCGCGACGACCATAGCTGGCCCATCCAGTTCGTCACCCTGGGGGCGCCGATCGCCGTCCTGCTGACCATCTGGGCCGGTCCCGCCATTGTCCCGCGAGTCAGCCCGCGCCTGCTGATCGTGATCGGCACGGGCCTCACCTTCCTGGCCTTTCAATGGTTCGCGCGGGTGAGTTCGCAGTGGGAATACTACGGCGCCTGGTGTCTGTACATGCTGGGGTACTTTCTCTCCGGACCCATCCCGCACCAGATCATCATTTCCAACTGGTTTAAGGAAAAGCGCGGCCGGGCCATGGGGATCACCTACGTCGGGGTGGCGGTGGTGGGCTCCTTCGGCAACAAACTCGGGCCCTACCTGGCCGCGCGCATGCACTATACGGAAGCCCTCTCGATCATGGGTTTCCTGCTGCTGCTGGCCTGGCCGCTGGCGATCTTCGTGATGCGGGACAAGCCACAGGACAAGGGACAATACCCGGACGGCAAGGACAGCGCCGAGGCGGTGAGGGCAGCCACGGCGCAGATCACCGCGCCGCCGAAAAGCTTCGGCTTCCTGCTGAGGAAGGCTCCGTTCTGGTACCTGCTGTTCGGCAGCGCGTTCTCGATCGGTTCGATTGCCGCCGTCAACTTCCACATGAAGTTCGTATTCGAATCGCAGGGCTTCGTCGAACAGGCGGCCCGGGACCGCATCTGGAGCACGGCATCCTTCTGGGTGCTGTGGGCGAGCATCGGCGGACGGCTGCTGGCGGGTTTCCTGGCCGACAAGCTGCCGCGCAAGTACGTCATGCTGGCGACGTACCTGGTGGTCGCGGCGGCCATCCCCAGCCTGTTCCTGGTCAAGCCGGAACAGAGCGGCTTCGTGTACCTGTTCGCGCTGGTCTTCGGGTTCGCGATGGGCGCCGATTACATGCTGATCCCGCTGATGGCGGCGGACCAGTTCGGACTCACGACCTTGGCCCGGGCGATGTCGGCCATCCTGCCCACCGACACGATTGCCCAGTTCTGGTTCCCGAACTTCGTTGCCCGCCTGCGGGATTTCCTGGGTGGCGACTACCACCTGGCGATGATGGCAGTGTTCGGAACGGCGTTTCTTGGCGCCATGGCCATCGCCCTGCTGCCCAAGCACGGAATAAGGGATGAGGAACTTCAACTTTCGCACGCTCAACGAGCTCCGTCAAAAGAGTGAGGAACTGGGAGCGGCGCACGTACTCTTTGAAGAGGATCGCGACAGGATCCGGTCGGCGCTGGCGCGAAAAGTCCGCGCCGGGGGCGTCACGCTCGGCAACTCACTGGCGATCCATCCCATGGAAGGATGCGACGCCGAACCCGACGGTCGGCCGGGCGAGTTGACTTGGCGCCGCTATGAGCGGTTCGCCCGCGGCGGCGCGAAGCTGGTCTGGTTTGAGGCGACAGCGGTCTGCGAAGAAGGCCGCGCCAACCCCCGCCAGATCTGGATTCGCCCCGGGAACGTGGACGATTTCGCGCGCTTGCATGAGCGCATGGAGCGGCTCCACCGGGAGCGGTGGGGAACCTCGGACGACCTGCTGATCCCGCTGCAACTCACGCACTCGGGCCGCTACAGCCAGCCGCGGCGGATCATCCCCGTACACAATCCGGCGGTTGACCGGAAGACGGGCGTTCCGGACGATTACCCCATCCTCAGCGACGGCGAACTCGAGCGCCTGGAGGATGTCTACCTTGAGGCCGCCCGGCTGGGCTTCCAGGCCGGCTTCCGCGCCTTTGACCTCAAGGTGACGCATGGCTACCTGTTGAGCGAACTGATCGGCGCCAAGACCCGCCCAGGGCGCTACGGCGGGCCGCTTGAAAACCGCACACGTTTCATCAGGAATGTTTTGGGGAAGCTGCGCGCCGAGTTCGGCTCGCGCGTCACCTACTGCATGCGGCTGGGGGTTTACGAGGGCGTGCCCTACGTCCGCCGCGAGCCGGACGGCGCCGGCGAGCCGCTGCCCTATCCGTTGCCCTACCGCTGGGGTTTCGGGGTCGACGAAAACGATCCGCTGCGCCCCGACCTCGGCGAGGTCAAGCAGGCCATCCAATGGTTTCAGGATTGGGGCGTGGAACTGCTGAACGTCTCCATGGGCTGCCCGTACTTCAATCCCCACATCGGGCGCCCGTTCGAGAAGCCCGACGAGGGCAATTACGAGCAGCCGGAACACCCCCTGCTCGGCGTCGACCGCCACTTCCGCGTGGCCGGCGAGTTGCAGCGCGCCTTCCCCGGCCTGCCCATGGTGGGCACCGGCTATAGCTGGCTCCAGAAGTACTCGATCAACGCCGCCGCCAGGAATATCGAGGATGGCAACATCCGGATCGCCGGCATGGGGCGCAACGCGCTGGCCTATCCCGACTTCGCCGCCGACGCCCTGGAGAAGGGCGAACTGGACGAACTGCGCGTCTGCAAAACGCTCACCTATTGCACCTTCCTCATGCGGCAGAAGAACCATCCGTTGGGACAGTTTCCCACCGGCTGCCCTCCGTTCGACAAGCTGGTTTACGGCCCCATCATGAAGGAAGCGCGCGAGGCGAAACGGCGCGCGGAGGCGGGGGCCAGGCAGGAATGACCGCGCGGCTGACGCTGGCGTTGCTTTTGGCCGCCGCGCCCGGGCTGCCGCAATCGCTCTCGGCGGGCATCAAGGCCGGCGTGCCGCTGACCGACGCCTTCGATACCGTCTCGGACCTCGCCAACCGGCGCTACTTCGAGAACCGCAAACGCTACACGCTGGGCCCCATGGCGGAGTTGCGGCTGCCCTTCGGGCTGGGCATCGAGTTCAACGCCCTCTACAAGCGCCTCAACTACCGCTCGGTCACCGGGCCGGACACCCACGGCACGGTGACCGCGGAAACCAAGGGCACTTCCTGGGAGTTCCCGCTGCTGATGAAACTGCGCTCGCCCGGCTTGCTGGTGAGGCCCTACGCCGCCGGTGGCGTCAACTTCCGCACGCTCAGCGGTCTGAAGCAGTTCGTCACCGCCGACGTGCCGGGTGCGGTGGGAGCGCGCACTGAGCGGCGCGACACGCCCGAGGAGCTGCGGGAGAAGTTCACCAAGGGGGTGGTGGGCGCGGGCGGCCTGGAGGTGCAGGCGCCTTTTGTCCGCATCGCGCCCGAACTGCGCTTCACGCGCTGGGTGGAGCGCAGCTTCCGGGACGCCCTGAACATCTTCCGGTCCAGCCAGAATCAGTTCGAGGTCCTGGTCGGGCTGAGCTTTTGAAGCGCGAAAACGGGGGCCCGCCGCAGCCTTCGGGGTTCCGGTCCGCCGGGCGGGGGGTGCTAGAATGGGAGTTCCGCGGAGCGACTCGGATGTCTTTCATCCAAAATCAGTTTGATCGCAACTTTCTGACGACTTCGGTGGACTACGTCTTCAACTGGGCGCGCCAGTCGTCGTTGTGGCCGCTGACGTTCGGGCTGGCCTGCTGCGCCATCGAGATGATCGCCGCCAGCGCAGCGCGCTTCGACATCGCGCGCTTCGGCGCGGAGGTGTTCCGCCCCAGCCCGCGGCAGTCCGACCTGATGATCGTGGCCGGCACCGTGACCATCAAGATGGCGCCGGTGCTCAAGCGCATCTGGGACCAGATGCCGGAGCCGAAGTGGTGCATCTCGATGGGCGCCTGTTCGAGCGTGGGAGGCCCGTTCAATACCTACGCGACCTTGCAGGGTGTCGACAAGATCGTGCCCGTGGACGTCTACATCACGGGCTGTCCGCCGCGGCCGGAGAACCTGTTCTACGGCCTGATGATGCTCCAAAGTAAGATCGACCGGATGACGACGCTGGTGCGGCGTCCGACCGAGGTCCGGCTGGACGAGTCCATGCTCGAGGATTTCAAGCGGCGCGTCATGGTGGCCCAGGTTCCGCATCCGGGCGGCGATCTCCGGGTGGCCGGCTAGGGTTGCTGTTTTTCAAGAACGCACAACAGCTTTACCAGGTGGCGCCGCTCGAGGAACTCGGCTGGCTGGAGCACGCCTTCGGCACGCGCCACGCCGGTCCGGAGGCGGCCGGATTGGTAACCGTCCAACAGATCCACTCGGCCCGCGTGGCGGTGGCCGATGGCCGCCAGGGAAAGATCGGGGAGGCCGACGCCTTGATTGCGCGTTTGCCCGGCGCCCGGGTCGGGGTCCGCACCGCCGATTGCCTGCCGATTCTGCTGGCCGATGAACGGCTGCGCGCGGTAGCCGCGGTCCACGCCGGCTGGCGCGGCACGATTGGCGGGATCGCCCAGCGGGCCGTGGCGGCGTTGGCGGAAGCCTTCGGAAGCCGCCCGGAGGACCTGCACGCGGCCATCGGTCCGGGCATCGGGAGTTGCTGTTTCGAGGTGGGGCCGGAAGTCGCCGGGCAGTTCACCACGCTGTTTCCTGAGCGCAGGGACCTGAACCGGCGCACCCGGCTGGACCTGGCGGAAGCCAACCGCAGGCAACTGGTCGCGGCCGGGGTGCTTCCGGCGCGCATCTATTGCGGCGCGCCATGTACGGTTTGCATGGCGGAGGACTTCCACTCCTGGCGGCGGGACCGGGACAAGGCGGGAAGGATGCTTTCCGTGGCGGGAATCCGGGCGCAATCGTGACGCCCAAAAAACACGCGAGGCGCGGGATGGAAACCCGCGCCTCGTGGAACCAACTGAATCCGGGGTCAGGCTGCGTTGACCAGCAACTCCTCGAGCGTCTCGGTGCCTTCTTCCTGGTTGCGGTCGGCGATCTCCTGGCACTGTATGCAGAGCGGCGTCCAAGGGACCGCATTCAGCCGTTTGAGGCTGATTTCCTCTTCGCAGTGCAGACATACGCCGTAGGATCCGTCATTGATCCGCTGCAACGCCGCGCGCACGTTGCGCAGCAGGTGCGATTCGCGGTCCAGATTACGGATCGCGAGTTCACGCTCGGCCGCGTTCTGCACTTCGTCCAGGGCGTCGGGGCTTTTCTCGATGGTGATTCCTTCGCGCTTCCGGACCACCTTCGCGAGTTCCGCGTACTTGGCCTCGAGCACTGCCTTGAATTTTGCTAGATCGGTCTTCGTCATGTCCTGTACTCCCTTCTTGCTCGTTTCAAGCCTCCGGAGTTCCCGGTGGGCTCTGATGTTCGTCACGGCTTCCCGCTCGGACTTCTAATAGACGTCAGCCTCGGCAAAAAGTTCCAGGAATCGGTTCCCGGATCTTACTATCAGAGGCTTAGAAAATGTGACCTCCGGGGGCGAAGCCGGTTGAGCCACGCTCCCTTGCGGGGAAAGCCACCCTCTGTATCAAAAGATCATACCACGCCGTTCCAGCAATTTGTGGTCCAAATTCTGACGGCTTGCCAAAAGGCTGCTGCCGCCTTTGCAATACCATTTTCGACGCGGGGACCGCTGGGAGGTTGCAGTTTTTTCCAGCCGGGACCGGCGCGCCGTCCAGACTTATCGGCCAGACCGCGCGATTTCTGTAGCCGGCCCATTCTGACCAGAATAGTGTTTCAGATACCCAACTCTCTCTCCATGGCTCGCACCACATCGGCGCACAGGACCGCCGCGTGACGGGAAGCGGCTGGCAAGCCTCCCAGCGCCTGCTCGATGTCCGCGGCAACCAAGCTCCGCAATTCCGCCACCGGCCGCCCGGCCAGCAGTTCCGTCAGCGCCGAACCGGCTGCCAGCGAGGCGGCGCAGCCCTTGGCCTGGTAACGCACTTCCGACACGCGGCCCTCTTCGAGCCGCAGCCACAAGCACATACGGTCACCGCAGACGGGGTTGCCGGCCTCGGCCGAGGCGGCCGGCGGATCCAGCCGGCCCACGTTTCTCGGGTTGCGGAAATGCTCCAATAGCCGCTCGCTGAACACCGTCCTTGTATAAACGCGGAAAACGCGGGTAAGTTACTCCGGGAATCCCGCGATTTTGCCGCTGGCGAAGCGGTCGGCCCGGCTCTGAGGTATCCTCAAAAAGAGTTGACGGTACGACGGCCCCTGATCATGGTGGTGGCGGCGCTCATCGCGCGGGATGGACAGATACTGATCTGCCAGCGGCGCAACGGGGACCGCCACGCCCTGAAATGGGAGTTTCCAGGTGGAAAGGTCGAGCACGGCGAGACCCCCAAGCAGGCCCTCGAACGGGAGTTGCGAGAGGAACTCGGCATCGACGCCGAGCTTGGCCAGGAGGTGGTCCGCTACCAGGTCCAGTACCCGAAGCGAAGTCCTATCCTGTTGATTTTCATATCGGTTACCAGCTTCCAGGGGGAGCCGCGCAACGAGGTGTTCGAGCAGATCCGCTGGGAACGCCCGGGGCGTCTTCCGGACTACGACTTCCTGGACGGAGATCGCGACATCGTGCGCCGCCTGGCGCGCGGGGAACTCTGGGCGCCGGACAACGCCTGAAGGCGGGCCGGTCCCGCTAGCCGGGGCGCGGCGCGCGGAGGCTTCAATTCATCTTCCCGAGATCGAA
>CAKZVG010000640.1 GCA_937921835.1 uncultured Bryobacteraceae bacterium
AACCAATGAGCATGGCAGCGGGTTCGTATCCGGCTCGCATGAGCCTGGAGAACGGGGCGGCCGCCCGGTTCTCCATCTAGTGCGGCCAGCGCGAGAACTCGTCCGCCCCCGCGGAATCCCGGCGCCCGCCGGTTGCGCTCCGCCGCGAATTATGATAATGTCTATAGACAAGATGGGCATTGCTGAGAACGACCTTGCGAACGAAACGCTGGACGCCCAGTACGACCGCACGGTGCGGGCCGATATCGAGGCGTTCCGCGAACGGGCCGAGCAGTATCTGGCCGGCCAGCTTAGCGACGACGAATTCCGGCCCTTCCGCCTGCGCCGCGGCATCTACGGCCAACGCCAGCCCCGGGTGCAGATGGTGCGGACCAAGATCCCGGGCGGTCTGGTGACGGCCGCCCAGATGCGGCAGCTTGCCCGCATCGCGGACGAATTCGCCGGCGGGCGCGCGCATCTCACCACGCGCCAGAACGTGCAGTTCCACTTCGTGCCGCTGCGGCAGGTCGCGGATCTGCTGCACATGCTCGCCGATTACCGGCTGACGACCCGCGAGGCGTGCTACAACACGGTCCGCAACATCACCTGCGACCCGATGGCCGGGCTCGCACCGGACGAGGTCTTCGACGTGCGGCCCTACGCGCAGCGCCTGGCGCTGGCCTTCCTGCACAAGGAACTGACCGACAACCTGCCGCGCAAGTTCAAGATCTCGTTCTCCGGCCGGGAGCGTGACCCGAGCGTGGGAGCGATTCACGACCTCGGCCTGCGGGCCGTGATCCGCGACGGGCGGCGCGGCTTTCATGTGCTGGTGGGTGGCGGACTCGGCCCGCTGCCTTGCGAGGCGCGCGTGCTCGACGAATTCCTCCCCGAGGAGCGGCTTGTGGCCCGCTGCGAGGCCGTCATCCGCGTCTTCAACAAGCATGGCAACCGCGGCAACAAAAACAAGGCGCGGTTGAAATTCGTCCTGCGCGAACACGGCTTCGAGTGGTTCAAGGACGCGGTGGAAGCCGAGTACCGGGACATCCTGGAGAACGGCGGCATCCCCGAGCCGGAGTCCGTCCCCGAGGGATTCGGCGGCTTCCGGAGCAGCGCGCCGCCGCCGGCCTCGGGCAAACTGTTGCCGGTGCTGCGGCCATCGCCCGCCGATCCGGCCTTCGACGAGTGGCTGGAAACCAACGTATCCGAGCAGAAACAGACCGGCTACGCCGTGGCGACGGTCAAGGTCGCGCAGGGGAATCTGACGGCCGACCAGATGCGCGCAGTGGCCGATCTGGCCGAAAACGCGGGCGACGGCCTGCTGCGTCTCACCATCGAGCAGAACCTGGCCATCGCTTACATCCGCCTGGAGAACCTGCGGCGGGTTTACGCCGTGCTAAAGTTCGCGGGTCTGGCGGACGCGGGAGTGGGCGGAATCACCGACATCACCACCTGCCCGGGCGCCTATAGCTGCAACCTGGCGCTGACCAAGACCATGAACCTGGGCGAGGCGCTGGAGGAAGCGGTGCGCGAGTACACCGACCCGCTGGTGCGCCGCCTGGTGATCAAGGCCAGCGGCTGCCCGAATTCCTGCGGCCAGCACTGGATCGGCGACATCGGCTTTTACGGCAATTCGCGCAAGATCGGCGGCGCCGAAGTGCCCTACTACCAGATGCTGCTCGGCGGCGGCTACGGCCCCGGCGGCGTGATGCGCTTCGGACTTCAGGTGCAGAGCATCCCGGCGCGTCTCGCGCCCGAGGCCCTGCGCCGCGTACTCGGCCACTATATCGCCAACCGCGCCGACGGCGAGAGCTTCCGCGACTACGTTTTGCGGCACAAGGTCGAGACCTTCCGCGAACTGACGGCCGACCTGGCGCGGCCCGCCGAACTGGAGCCGGAAATCTACCGCGACTGGGGCGACGAAGTGCCCTTCTCCAAGCAACTGGGCCGCGGGGAGTGCGCTTCCTGAGCGAAGCCGCTACCGGCTCACGATGAAGCGGTGCAGGCGGTCGAGCCCGCGCTCGAGTTCCCGCATCGAGGTGGCGTAAGAGATGCGGATGTGGGTACGGTTGCCGAAGGCCTCGCCCGGAACCACCACTACGCCCGCCTCCTCGAGCAGCCGCTCCGCGAACCGCGCGCTGCCGTCAATGCCCTTGCCGCGCATCGCCGCGGCGACGTCGGGGTAGGCGTAAAAGGCGCCCATCGGCTCGGCGGCGTCGACGCCCGGGATCCGGCGCAGGCGCTCCACCACGAAGTTCCTCCGCCGCCGGTACTCGGCGAGCATTTCGGCGACCGCGTCCTGCGGCCCCCGCAGCGCCTCCAGCGCCGCCTTCTGCGCGATGGAGTTCGGGTTCGACGTGCTGTGGCTCTGAAGCTTGTTGACGGCCGCGATGACGGGCTCGGGCGCCAGCACGAAGCCGATCCGCCAGCCGGTCATGGCGTAGGTCTTCGAAAGCGATCCCGCGACGATGACCGTGTCTTTGGCGCCCGGTTCGGAGGCGGCCGAATACGGCTCGCCCTGGTAGACGAAGCGGCAGTAGCACTCGTCGCTGATGAGCCACACGCCGCGCCGGGACGCCAGGCGCAGGATGCGCCGGAACTCCTCCGGCCCGATGACCGCGCCGGACGGATTGCAAGGCGAGTTGACGATGATAGCGCGGGTCTTGGGTGTCAGATGCGGTTCGATCCGGTCCGCCGTGAGCGCGAAACCGGCGCGCGGGTCGGTTTCGACAAATACGCACTTACCCCCCGAGTAAGCGACGACGTCTTTGTAAGTGACCCAATAGGGGACGGGGATAACGACTTCGTCGCCGGGGTTGACCAATACCTGCACTAAGTTGAAAATGGCGTGCTTGCCGCCCACCGTGACTATGCACTCGGAAGGTTCGTAGGACGTGCCGTAGTCGGCCGCGTGGCGGTCGCGAACCGCTTCCCTTAACTCGTAGGTCCCGCCGGCGGCGGTGTACTTGGTGAAATCCGCTTCGAGCGCCGCCACGGCCGCGCGCTTGACGTTGGCGGGCGTGGGGAAATCCGGTTCCCCGGCCCCGAAGTCCACCACGTCGGCGCCCTCGCGCCGCAGCCGCTCGGCGTCCGCCGCGACTTTCATGGTCGAAGATACGCCGATGGCGGAGACCCGCCCGGCCAGCTCGATGTCGCTCCTCATTCCGTTTTGTCCGCCGCCCTAGTCCGCCGCGCCCAGAATGCGCCGCTTCAAGCGCGCCTCCACCGTCGGCGGTACCAGTCCCGCGATGTCGCCGCCCAGCCGGATGACCTCCTTCACCATGCGTGAGCTGATGAAGGAGTAAGCCTCGCTCGACATCATGAACACGGTCTCGATCTCCGGCCGCAAGCGCCGGTTCATGAGCGCCATCTGCAACTCGTACTCGTAATCCGAAATGGCCCGGATGCCGCGCAGGATCAATGTAGCCCGCTTCTCCGAGGCGTAGTCCACCAGCAGGCCGTGGAAGGAATCCACCTCCACGTTGGAGTAATCCCGCACCGCCTCCCGCGCCATTTCCATGCGCTCTTCGACGCTGAACAGGGGGAGTTTGCTTTCGTTGCGGAGGATGGCCACGATGAGGCGGTCGGCGATTCTCGAGCAGCGCCCGATCAGATCGAGGTGCCCGTTGGTGATCGGGTCGAACGACCCGGGATAAATCGCGACGATCCTCTCCGTCTTGGTGTCCACGCGGTTTTCAAAGGCCTATGACGCCAGCAGGCAGCCCCCATTCTAACATGCGCTCGCCGGCCCGGCTCCGGCCGCCCCGCCGGGAAGCCCTTCCCGGCGTTTCACGGCGCCCCGGCCGGGATCGAAATCGTATCATGAAACGACATGCACCAGTTCCACGGAATCCTGCCTGCCGTGGTGACGCCGGCCGATGAGCGGGGGGAACTCAACACGCCCAGCTTCGAGCGCCTGCTGGCGCGCCTGTACCAGGCCGGTTGCCACGGCGTCTACGTGTGCGGCCAGACCGGCGAAGGTTTGCAGTTGAGCCCGCCGGTGCGCGAACGGGCGGTGGAAGTGGCGGTAGCGAACACTCCCGCGGACCGCATCGTGATCGCGCACGTCGGAACGCCCGCCACCGCCGGCGCGGTGCGCCTGGCGCGGCACGCTTCCAAAGCCGGCGCGCACGCCATCAGCAGCCTGCCGCCCGGCTCCGCCTACAGTTTCGCCGAAGTGCGCGCTTACTACCAGGCGCTGGCCGCCGCCTCTTCCGTTCCGGTGCTGGTGTACTACTTTCCCGAGTTCTCCGCCGCCATTCGGAGCGCGGAGGAAGTCTTCGAACTCTGCTCCATCCCGGGCGTCGTGGGCCTTAAGTTCACTGACTTCGACCTTTACCGGTTGTCGTTGATCGGGCGCGCGGGCCACGTCGTATTCAACGGCCGCGACGAGGTGCTGGCGGCCGGCCTGCT
>CAKZVG010000641.1 GCA_937921835.1 uncultured Bryobacteraceae bacterium
CCACGCTGGGGCGGGTGCTGGCTGAGCAAACCATCGGACCCGAAGGCGGAACGCTGGCCGGCGAGGGCGCATCCGTCGAGGTACCCGCGGGAGCCTTCGCCTCCGGGACCCGGTTGCGGCTGCTCACCGGGCGGCCGAAAACCGGCATGGAGGAATTCCTGGGGAGCGAACTCTACCAGGTGGACGGTCTGCCGGAAGGTTTCGACGGCTCTTTGAAGGTTGCGGTGGGGGGAGGGAGCAAGAACAACCTCCGCTTCACCAGCCCGGCAGGTTCTCCAATCGCAATAAACAGCGCGCGCAAGGTCGAGGGAGGATCGCGGATCGCCAGTCTGACGCGCATGCTCCCGGGGAGTCCCGGAGCGGCCGGGATGTCAGCCCCGGTAGACGCGAAGAAACTGAAGCTGGAGAAGAAGTTCACCTTCTGGATGCTCAAAGGTTATTACTCCGCCCAGACGGCCTCGGGCCGCTTCCTGCTGTATTACCCGGTGACCTTCACCGAAGCGGCGGAAAGCATCGGAGCGTGGCTCGAACGGGCGGCCGATGTGCTCGAATCCGAGCAGGTGGGGCTGCTGTTCACCCTTCGCGCCAGCCTGCCGATCGTGGTGACGATCCAGCCTTTCAAAGACAAGGACGCCGACAAACTCGGCTACTGCGACGGTTCCGCCCTCTGGTTCAACACCCGGTACCTCGGATCGCGGGAGGCGATCGAGGCCTTCCGGATGACGCCCGGGCACGAGTTGATGCACCTGGTCCAGGCCCTGTACGGCGGCAACGCTCCCCGGCTTTCGAGTTGGTGGAACAAGACGTACCCCTGGTACTGGCTGGACGAGGCGATCAGCACCTGGTTTGAGCCGCTGGCGATCCGGGAGCCATCTTACATCCCCAGCACGGTGCGCCCGCGGGGGACAGGAGGCGGGAATTCCGACAATTACCTCGCATTCCCCTTGCGCGGGCTGGCGTCTCCGCCCGGCGACGCGTCGGACCAGGAGCATGGCTACGGCGCCTCCATGTTTCTGACCACGGCCAGCGCCGTGGAGGAACGGCTCGTGGCGCGCCTGTTGCGCAGCCGCGACCCGGGCGCCAGCGCAATCGAAGCCTTGAGCAGCGCCTTGGGCGGACTCGCCAAGACCGCCGACGCCTGGGGCACGTTCGGCCGCCAATACTTTTCCGGCGGCGTCTATAGCGGGCAGAAGTTTCCGTTGCCTGCCGATCTCGCGCCCGGACCCTCCAATTCGATTGATGCTTTCGCCCGCGCCGATGCACACCGCTTCTCCTGGCGGAGGGCGCCCGAGTTGTCGCTCGAACGTTTCCTGGTGCGCTTCCGCGACGCGCGGGCGGTGCCGGACCTGACCGATGAAGTCGTCCTGGGCGCCTCCATCGAAGAGGGTTACCCCGACGTGGATCTCCACGTGATCGCCTGGGACGCCAGCGGGAGCGAGTATCTGGGAACCACCTCGGGCAAGGAAGAACTGATCCTTTCCGCCGACGCGCGCAAACTCGCCGCCGGCCGCAAAAGCGTCCTGATCGGCGTGGTCAACAAAGCCGTGACCGCCGGCTTCAATTCCACCCGCGATATCACGGTGAAGTTCGGGCTGGCGGCGCCCAAGGTCTCCATCTCGCCGGACTTCAGCCGCACCACGGGGGTGATCGGCGCCGAGTACACCTTCACCACGCGCAATCGCAACATCCCTCCGGACGCGGTCTACTCCTGGTCGCTCGGCGGAGTGGGGAAGACCGGGCGAACGGTGAAGCACGCCTTTTCCGGCGCCGGCGACTATCCGATTCAAGTCAACGTGCGTTTCGGCAGCGTGACGCTCGAGGATCGCGTGATCTTCAAGATCGCCCCGGACACGGCGGTTCAGAAGGCGGACGTCTTATTCGACGTCTACCGGCAACTCAAGACCCCGGTCGGCACTTCCAAACAGAAGTGCAACAACTACACCATCACCATCAGCAACAACCGTGGCGAGGTGATCGAAGGGGGCGAGTCCATCGCCAGGAACGGCGCCTACGAGACGCGGCTCCCGGTGGCCAACGGCTACGGCTACAGCGTGCGCTACTCCTATCCCACGGCGTGCGTGGACTCCGGCGTGCGCACCGGCAAGTTCGACGTGAAGGCCAACATCGTGAATTACGTGCCGGTCGAGACGCCGCCCTGCGAAACTCGCTAGCCCGGGTCAGCCCACCCGCTCGCGGACGTTGAATTCCAGCTTCCAGCGGCGCCCGTCGCGCGCCACGCACCAGAGCTGGAGCACGCCCGTCTCGGTGACCACGGTCTCCAGCGTCACCGGAACGGTCCCTCCCGACGCGCCGCCTTCGGCCGGCAGGGTCACCTCGATCGGCGACAGCTCTTCGAGGTCGTCGGTCACTTCTTCGAGCAGCGATCCGGCGGCGTCGTCCTTGCGGCGCGTCGAACTGAAGAAGCGGAATTCGGCCGGCTCGCCCACGACAAGCCCGAACTGCCGCTCGGGAAGCGTGGCGCTGGCGCCTTCCTCCATCCCAAAGGGCGCCACGGTGAGCGCCTTGAGCGGCGCGGGCAAGCCCGGCACGGCCGGCATGGCGGTCTCGATGCCGACGTAGTAAGTGCGGGGCACTCCGCCGCGGATGCGCACGCCACGCCCGCGCCGCGCCAGCCCGTAGTAGGTCGCGCCGCGCGCCACCGCGTGCATCAGGTCTTCGCCTGCCAGCGCCTGGACCGGGCCGAAACCCTCCTCGGCCAGCCAGGCGTCGAGGACCTCGAGAATCCGCCGCCGGATGGGGTCCGCCCGCAGCACGCCGCCGTTGAAGAGCACGTGCGTGGGGCAGGTCAGACCGCCGCGGCCGCGCCGCACGGCGCGGTGTTCGGAGGCCGAAGCCTGCTGCCGGAGGAACCGCGCCAGGTGGCGCGTGACCGCCGTGTCGGCCGCGTAGGGGAGTCCGATTTCCTGCAATCCGGCGCGCCGCGCCCGCTGCGGCATCTCCTGGCTCGACACCCGCGGGAAGAAGCCCTCAAGCAGCGTGCTCTCCAGAGTCTCGCGCGACAGCTTGGCGCGCAGCGTGCCGCCCACTACCCCGGCGCCGCGGCCCAGAATCGTCACCGGCGCCTCCTTCGCGCCCGCGCCCTCTTCGAGGAGTTTTTCCTTCGCCGCCCGGCACTGCTGCCAGAGCGCCTGAAGCTGCATGGGATCGAGGCGCGCGCCCTTCGCGGCCAGGTTTTGCTCGATGCCCCGCGCCAGCGCCAGGTCCATGTTGTCGCCGCCGAGCAGGATGTGCTCGC
>CAKZVG010000642.1 GCA_937921835.1 uncultured Bryobacteraceae bacterium
AATGGTCGCGGCGGTGGTGTTGCCGTAGCGGCCGATGTTCACGATCACGCGCTCGTCGGGGATCCCCAGACGGCTGGTGGCGGCGGAGATAATGCGCCGGTTGGCCTGATGCGGCACCAGCAGCGCCACGTCGGCGGGCGAAACGCCGTTGCGGGCCAGAAGCTCGCGGCAGGATTCGTACATCTTGCGAACCGCGTACTTGAACACCGCCTGCCCGTCCTGTTGCACGAAATGGAGCCGCTTCTCGACCGTTTCATGCGAAGGCGGCATGCGGCTTCCCCCGGCCGGCATGCGCAGCGCCGCGGCGCCGGAACCGTCGATTTCGTTGTTGCAGTCGATGAACCCCACGTCTTCGCCGTCTTCCGCAGGCTCGAGCAGCATCGCCCCGGCGCCGTCCCCGAACAGTACGCAGGTGGCCCGGTCGGTGTAGTCGATGATGCGGCTCATCGTGTCGGCGCCGATCACCAGGACCTTCTTATGCCGGCCGGACATCACCAGGTGGGCGCCGGTGGTCAACCCATAGACAAAGCTTGAACAGGCGGCGATCAGATCGAATCCCCAGGCCTTGCGCGCCCCGATCCGGTCCTGCACCAGGCAGGCGGTGGAGGGGAAAAAATGGTCCGGGGTGACCGTGCACAGGATGATGGCGTCGATCTCGGCGCCGTCGATTCCGCGCCGGGCCAGCGCCGCCTTGGCGGCTTCGACCGCCATGTCGGAGGTGGCCATCTCCGGGCCGGCGATATGGCGCTCGACGATCCCGGTGCGCTCGAGAATCCACTCGTTGCTCGTGTCGACGAGCTTTTCGAGATCCTGGTTGGTCATGACGCGCGGCGGCACATAGCAGCCCAGCGCGCTGATTTTGGCGTTCGGCAAAGAAATAGGTCTCCTTCTGAAGCACTCGTGAAAGGCGGGCGGTTCCTCCGCGGCTCGGAGGAAAGGCCAAGATACCTTGATATGTTAAATTCGGAAGAAATGCAAGCCGACGCCCAGCAGCGGCGCGGGAAGCAGGCGCTGGCGGAGGCCAGGCGCCGCCAGCGGCCCGAGCAACTCACTTTCGCGGAACTGGCCGGCGCGCCCGCGGAGCCGCGCCTGGCGGCCGCCGCGCCGCCCGCCTCGGCGGTCCTGTTCGAGTCGCCGGGAGAGATCTTCCTGCGCGTGTTCCGCGAACTCAAGCCCCGCACCAGCCCGCCCGAAGTCCGCGTCGAGTTCCGCCGCTTCGCCAACGTCAACAGCTTCGCGCGGCTGGAGGACGGCCGCCTCTCGATCCGCCTGAGCGACGTGCTCGAAGGCGCCCCGGCGCCCATCCTCGAAGCGCTGGCTCATATTCTGCTCTCGAAGCTCTACCGCACACCCGCTCCCGAAACCTACAACCTGCGCTACCGCCGTTACCTCAACCGCAAGGAGATCAGCCGCAGCCTGCACCTGGTCCGCCAGCAGCGAGGGCGCAAGTTCGTCTCCGGACCTCGCGGGGAGGTCTTCGATCTCGAGGAGATCTTCGAGGAGTTGAACGCGCGGCATTTTCACGGGCTGCTGGCCCGTCCGGCGCTCGGCTGGAGCCGCCAGCCGTCCCGCTCCACGCTCGGGCACTTCGACCCTTCGCATAACGCCATCATCCTGAGCCGGCTGCTTGATGGCGCGGCCGTCCCGCGGCTGGCCGTCGAGTATGTCATGTTCCACGAGATGCTCCACTTGCGGCACCCTGTTGAGCACCGCGGCGCGCGCCGCTCGGTTCACACGCCCGAATTCCGCGCGGCCGAGAAGGCCTTCCCGCGCCTCCAGGAGGCCCGGCAGATCCTGAAGAAGCTGACCCGCTGAGGGCGCGCGCCGGCGCCCGCGTTTCCGCCAAGGGTCTGCTCAGCGGTAAGCCGCCACGCCCGTCACCCGCTCGCCGATCACCAGCGCGTGGATGTGGTCGGTGCCCTCGTAGGTCTTCACCGATTCAAGGTTGCACATGTGCCGCATGACAGGGTACTCGTCCGTGATTCCGTTGGCGCCCAGCAGGTCGCGCGCCAGCCGCGCGCAATCGAGCGCCATGGCCACGTTGTTGCGCTTGAGCATCGACACATGCGCCGGCTCGGCCCGCCCCTGGTCCTTCAACCGCCCCACTTGCAACGCCAGAAGCTGCGCCTTGGTGATCTCAGTGATCATCCAGGCCAGCTTCTCCTGCACGAGCTGGTGCGAGGCGATGGGCCGGTTGTCGAACTGCTTGCGCATCACCGAATACTCGCGCGCGCACTCGTAGCACTCCTTGGCGGCCCCGATGGCGCCCCAGCCGATCCCGTAGCGCGCCTGCGTCAGGCAGCTCAGCGCCGCCTTCAGACCGCGGGCCTCGGGCAGCCGGTTGGCCTCCGGGATGCGGCAATCGGCGAAGGCGAGGCTCGACGTCACCGAGGCGCGCATCGAAAGCTTGCCGTGAATATCGGCCACGGTGTATCCGGGCGCGCCGCGCTCCACCAGAAAGCCGCCGAATCCTTCTTCGGTCCGCGCCCAGACCACGGCGACATCGGCCAGGCTGCCGTTGGTGATCCAGGTCTTTTCGCCGTTCAGCACCCACTCCTGGCCGTCGCGCCGCGCGCTGGTCAACATGCCGCCCGGATTCGACCCGAAGCCGGGCTCGGTCAGCCCGAAGCAGCCCACCGCCGCGCCGCTCGCCAGACGCGGCAGCCAGCATTGTTTCTGCTCCTGGCTGCCGTAGGTGAGGATCGGATACATCACCAGCGCCCCCTGCACGCTGGCGAAGCTGCGCAAGCCCGAGTCGCCGCGCTCGAGTTCCTCCATCAGCAAGCCATACTCGATGTTGCTCATGCCCGCGCAGCCGTAGCCTTCGAGATTCGCGCCGAAAAAGCCCAACTCTCCCATTTCCGGGATCAACTCCGAAGGGAACCGTCCCTGGCGGTAGCAGTCGCGGATGATGGGCGCAACGCGCTCCTCGACGAACTGCCGCGCCGTCTGCCGCACCAGCCGCTCTTCGGCCGAAAGCAGCGAGTCGAAATGCAGGTAGTCCACGCCCCGGTAGGCCATGCACCCATCCTACAGCCGGGAGGCGGGTGAGAGGTACGGGCCGGCCGACGCACTCCTTGTGTATCGCGCAGGAGGTGGAATTGCTGATCCCGCTGCTGCTCGCCGCCGCGCTGGCCGCCGCCGCCCAGGAGCCGCCGCCCCCGGCGGACCCGGCCTACGCCGTGCTCGAAAGCGCCTACGCCGCTTTACGGGCGCGCGACTACGACTCGGCGGCTGCGTTCTTCCGCGAGGCCGTGCGCGCGGCGCCGGATCGCGCCGCCATCCGCAAGGACCTCGCCTACACCTACCTGAAGATGGGCGAGACCGCGCTGGCGCGCGACGAGTTCGCCGCGGCGATGCGGATCGACCCCGCCGACGAGCACGTCGCGCTCGAGTACGCCTTCCTGTGCCACGAAACCAAGCGTACCCGCGAGGCGCGCCGCATCTTCGCCCGCCTGCGGGACTCCGGCGATCCTCAGACCCGCGCCACCGCCGCGCAGGCGTTCGAGAACATCGACCGTCCGCTGGCCGAGGGGATCGCGCGCTGGAGCCAGGCGGCCGCGCAGTCGCCCGCCGACTTCAGCGCCCACCGCGAGCTGGCCGAACTGGCGGAAACGCGCGGGGAGACGGCGCTGGCGGCCCGGCACTACGAACAGGCCTGGAAGCTGCGCCCCGGGCAGCGCTCGCTGCTGCTCGACCTCGGCCGCGTCTGGAAGGAACTGGGCCGCCAGGAGCAGGCCGCCGCCGCGCTGCTGGCCGCCTCGCGGGGCGCCGAACCCCGCTCGGCCGAGCAGGCGCGGGCGTTGCTGCCCGAGCGCTATCCCTTCGTTTACGAGTTCCGCGCTGCGCTCGCGCTCGACCCCGGCAACCTCGCGTTGCGCCGCGAACTCGCCTACCTGCTGCTTGAAATGGGCCAGAAACCGGAAGCCGAGCAGGAGTTCCGCGCCGTCGTCGAGCAGGACCCCTCCGACTTGCTCTCCACCGCCCAACTCGGCTTTCTGACGCTCGCCCGGCACGACTCTGAAGGCGCCAGGC
>CAKZVG010000643.1 GCA_937921835.1 uncultured Bryobacteraceae bacterium
CGCTCGTCCCATCTTCGATCCCGCCACCACCCGCAACGTTGGCGGGCGGTGGCTCCGCGACCGGTTCCCCGAAGCACGAGTCCCGGCCAGCCGCTTCGAGCCCATCGCCGCGAAGCTGATCCTCTGGTACCCGGAACCGAACCTGCCGGGCGCCGTCAATAACTTCTTCTTCTCGCCCACCCGGACCAACGACACCGACCAGTATGACGCCCGCCTGGATCATACCTTCAACGATCACCACCGGGCCTTCTTCCGCTACAGCCACCGGAACTACCGCAACCTCGATCCGGGACCGATGCCCCTGCCCGCCGATGGCGGCCTGTGGCAGACCTCCGACGTCCTCGCCGACAGCTACGTCGGGAACTGGAACGCCGTGCTGTCGCCCGCGATGAGCAACGAGTTCCGCTTCGGGTACACCCGGATGGACAGCCTGCTCGACTTCCCCTGGGACTACAACTACAACGAACAAATCGGCATCAAGGGGATTCCGCCCATGGGCCGGGCCAACGATCATGGGGGTACGCTGTTCAACATCTCCGGTTACGGGAATCTTGGTTCGCGGGCCTTCTGGCCGAACGATAACGACGTGGCCGTGGCTCACATCTCCGATCAACTCACCCGCGTTCAGGGGCGCCACGTCCTCAAGATGGGCGCCGAATACCGGCGCGAGCACACTCTCCGCGACGCCGGCCGCTATTCCCGCGGGCAGATGAGCTTCGGTGGCGACTTCTCCCAGGATCCCAACGACCGCGCACGGAGCGGTGACGGCATGGCGGACTTACTGCTCGGTATGGCCTCCGGCGGGAACTTCGGCAGCACCAGCGGCATATCCCCGCGCGCCAACAACTACGCCCTCTATTTCCAGGACGATTGGAAAGCCACCAACCGGCTGACGCTGAACCTGGGAGTACGCTGGGACCGCCTCGGCAAGGCCAGCTTTGCCCACTTGGACCGCTACCCGGTGGGGCGCTTCGTCCTCGGGCCCCGGGGCACAACGGAGTTCCAGCTTCTCCGCCCCAGGAATTCCCGAGACAACGGCGCCGCCGAAGACAACAACAATCTCGCGCCGCGGATCGGTATCGCCTTCCAGGCCCTGGACTCCACAGTCGTCCGGGCCGGCTACGGGGTGTACTATGGCGCGGCGGACTCGAATGCGCAGGTGGCCGCCTGGGACAACGGCCCCCCCGACTTCTCGGAATTCACATTCCCCACCGACCGGCTGTTGCAGCCGGGCCTGATCCTATCCCGGGGATTTCCCCCCGGTTTGTTGCCCGCCAAGGAAGTACAGCGCAACGTCGGCATCCGGATCTCGGACGGCAACGCGTGGCCCAACCAGTACTCGCACCAGTGGTTCCTCGACATTCAGCGACGGCTTCCGTTCGAGGTGGTGGCGACCGTGTCCTACATCGGCAACGGAGCGCGGCAGATGATCTGGAACCGCAATCTGAACGCCGTCACGCAGCCCGGCCCGGGAGCGATCGCCTCCCGCCGGCCCTATCCCTACTTCGGCACCATTACCATCCGCCACCCCGGTGGAAACGTCAGTTACAACGCGCTCGCGGCCAAGGCCGAGAAACGCTTCAGCAAGGGGCTGACGTTTCTAACCTCCTACACCTGGTCGCACAACATTGACGACGGAGCCGGCACGCTGGAGGACGGAACCCCCGGCGGCTGGCGCAACTCGGACCAGATCCGCTGGGACCGCTCCAATTCGGGCTACGACCGGCGCCAGATTTTCTCCGGCAGCTTCATCTACGACCTGCCGTTCGGCAAGGGGCGGCAGTGGGGCGCCGCCTGGCGCCCGCTTGCGAACTCGCTGCTCGGCGGCTGGCAGTTGGGCGGCATCCTGACACTTCGCTCCGGCACCTACTTCACGCCGACCATCGGCGGCAACCCCAAGAACTCCGATGGCGCCAGCCACGCCAACCGGATCGGCAACGGCAACCTCCCCCGCGGAGAGCGAACCATCGACCGCTGGTTCGACGTGTCCGCCTTCGAGGTGCCCGTCGGCTACGTCTGGGGTAACGCCGGCCGCCATATCCTCATCGGGCCTCCGGACCACTGGATGGACCTCAAGATCGGCAAGAACTTCCTGCTGGCCGAGAAGTACCGCATCGAGTTCCGTTCCGAGATGTTCAATTTCACCAATACGCCCAGCTTCGGAAACCCGAACTCCACGATCACGGCCCCGGCCGCCGCCAGAATCACCAGCGCCTCGGCGCCGCGGCGAATCCAATTCGGGCTGAAACTGGTGTTCTGAGCCGTGGCGCGCGAATTCCTCAACCGGTCCGGCGCCACCCGCCCGCTGGCGGCGGCCGCATTGCTGGCCTTTCTGACCCCGGCGCCGGCGTCCGCTCAGGAAGGCTCTTTCGGCGTGCTGAGCGACTGGAAGATCCACCCGGACCGCTGGGTGGAGCGCCAGGAGGGCGGCTACATGCTCTACCGGCGCTTCAACGAGCGGGCGTTCGAACAACTGCGCCAGCGCGATCGGGAAACCGCGGGCATCCGGACGGCGGCGGGTTGGGAAGCCCGCCGCGCTTACGTGCGCCGGGTGATCGAAGAGACCCTTGGCCCCTGGCCGGAGAAAACCCCGCTCAACGCCCGCACGACAGGAGTCATCCGCCGGGAATCTTACCGCATCGAGAAACTGGTCTTCGAATCGCTCCCCGGCTTCCCCGTCACGGCGGCCCTCTATCTGCCGGAAGGAGCCGCTTCACGGCGGCCCGGCGTGCTGTTCATCCCCGGCCACACGATGTCCGCGCTGCGCGCCGAGTACTGCCAGAAGCAGTGCCTGAACCTGGTCCATAAGGGCTTCGCCGTGCTGATCTACGATCCCATCGGACAGGGCGAGCGGGAGCAGGAGATCGATCCGGTGACCGGCAAGCAACTGGTGGACCCGCGGGCGCTGCCCTTCTACAAGTTCCACTCCTATCCCGGTAACCAGTGCTACCTCTCGGGCGTCTCCATCGCGCGTTACTTCGTCTGGGACGCGATCCGCGGCATCGACTACCTATCGTCCCGCCCTGAGGTGGACCCGGAGCGCATCGCCGTCGCCGGCAGCTCCGGCGGCGGCAACATCACCGTGTTCGCCGCCGCCGTGGATGCCCGCGTCAAGGCGGCGGCTCCCTCCTGCTGGGTGACCAGCCAGCGGCGCAAGCTGGCAATCAACGGGGCGCAGGATGCCGAGAACAACGTCTACCACGGACTGAAACACGGCATCGAGCACGCCGACTGGCTGCTGGCGCGGGCGCCTCAGCCCACGATCGTTCTCGCCACCTCGCACGATCATTACCCCATCCAGGGCGCGCGCGAAACCGCCGCCGAGATGCGGCGGATCTATGCGGCGCTCGGCGCGCCGGGCAACTTCGCTTTCTCCGAAGACGACTACGACCACAGCTTGACGCGCAAGAACAGCGAGGCCTACTACGCCTTCCTGATGAAGCATCTCGGCGTCTCCGGCGACCCGGCGCAGCGCGATTACCCGCTTCTCAAGGAAGAGGAGTTGAAAGTCACCCGGACCGGACAGGTGGCCACCGAGTTCAAGGCCGAGACCGTCTTCTCGCTGAACCGCCGCGAGACCGCCGGACTTCTTGCGAGATTGGAGCGGGCCCGCAAGGACGGCGGCCATCTCCGGGCGGCCGTCCGCCGGGCGGCGGAACTCTCCGGATACCGCACCCCGCGGACCGCGCACGATGCCGTCTACCGGGGCGGGTTCCGCCGCGACGGATACCGCATCGAGAAGTGGGCGCTGGACGGAGGGCCGAACGCGGTGGTGCCGCTGTTGCTGTCCTTGCCGGATGGCGAAGGGCCGTTCCCCGGCGTGATCTACCTGCACCCGGATGGCAAGACCGCCGGCGCGGCGGTAGGCGGGATCATCGAGAAACTGGCCCTCCGCGGGTTCGCCGTGGCCGCTCCGGACGTCATCGGCACCGGCGAAACGCAGCCCCGCATCGGCCGCCAGAACGATCTCAACGCGGGCTTTTACATTGGGGTGCTGACCAGCTCAAGCGAGGTGGGACTGCAAGCCGAAGATGTGGCGGCGGTGGTCTCGTGGCTGCAATCCGACGGCAGGATCCGCCCAGCTGGAATCGGCGTGCTTGCCGCGGGCGCCATGGGACCGGCCGGAACGCACGCCGCGGCGTTCCAGCCCGAGATCCGCTGGCTTCTGCTGGACCGGGCGCCGGCAACCTACGCCTCGGTGGCGATGAACCAATTGTACAAAGTCCCTTCCACCGCCCTGGTGCCGGGCGCGCTGACCGCCTACGATCTGCCCGATCTACTGGCCAGCCTGGCCCCTCGCACGGCCGCCGCCGCCGGGCCCGTCGACCAGTCGTTGCTGCCGCTCAAACCCGCCGCCGCCGCGGAAGCTTTCCGCTTCCCCGCGTCTCACTACCGGAGCCTCGGCGCCGGAGACCGCCTGCGGATCCTCCAACCGGGAGAAGCGGACTTGCTCGACGTACTCGAATGGTGCGCAAAATGAACCGCCGGAAAGTACTCAAAGGCCTCCTCGCCGCCGCCGCTCCGCGCGCATTGGCCTGCGCCGCGGCGCCCGCCAAGCCCAACGTCATTCTGTGCATGACGGATGACCAGGGTTGGGGCGACACCGGCTACAACGGCCACCCCTTTCTCAAAACCCCAAATCTGGACGCGATGTCCCATGCTGGCATCCGCTTCGACCGCTTTTACTCGGGCGCTCCGGTCTGTTCTCCCACCAGGGGCAGCGCTCTTACCGGCCGGCACCCCTTCCGCTACGGCGTCTACTCGGCCAACGTGGGCCACATGCCGGCTGAGGAGGTCACCTTGGCCGAAGCGCTGAAGACCCAGGGCTACGCCACCGGCCACTTTGGTAAGTGGCACCTCGGGACACTCACGAACGAGGTTCAGGACGGCCGCCGCGGTGGGCGCGAGAAAGAGCATTACGCGCCTCCCTGGGAGCATGGCTTCGACGAGTGCTTCTCCACCGAGGTCTCCGTACCCACCTGGAATCCGACGGTCAAGCAGCCGTTCGCAACCCGCTTCTGGACTGGACCCGGCCGCTGGGCCAGCGAAAACCTGGAGGGCGACAGCTCCCGCGTTCTGCTGGACCGCGCCGTCCCGTTTATCCGCCGGGCGGTCCAGGCGGGGAAACCGTTCTTCGCCGTCATCTGGTTCCATAGCCCGCACGCTCCGGTTGTGGCCGGTCCGGCCCACCGGGACATGTACGGGCGATTCAGCGCGGGCGAGCAGCACTACTACGGCTGCCTGACGGCCATGGACGAGCAGATCGGCCGTCTGCGCCAGGAACTGCGGGCTCTGGGCGCGGCCGGCAACACCATGCTGTGGTATTGCGCCGACAACGGTCCCGCCGGTGAGACTCACTTTGCGGGCAATTACCGCGGCTCTACGCGGGGCTTGCGCGGCCGTAAGCACAGCCTGTTTGAAGGCGGTATCCGCGTTCCCGGGCTGCTCGAGTGGCCGGACCGCGTGAAACCCGGACGGGCCACGTCGATCCCGTGTTCTACCTGCGACTACCTCCCCACCGTGCTGGACATCCTTGGTGCGCCCACAGAATACCAACGCGAGCCCATTGACGGGATTAGCCTCGCCACGCTGATTGACGGCAAGATGACGGAGCGCTCCCGCCCGATCGCCTTTGAGACCACGGACGACGGAGAGAAGGGCGCGGCGCTGAGACTGGGTTCACCCAATCTGGCACTCATCGACAACCGCTACAAGTTCCTCTCCTACCTCGATCCGGCCCGCGCCGGGCAGGATATGCTCTTCGATATCCCGATCGATCCGGGCGAGCGCGACAACATGGTCGCCGCCAGTCCAGAAGTCGCGGCCGCCATGAGACGGGTGCTCTCGGAATGGCGGGAATCCTGCGTGCGAAGCCGCCGGGGTGAAGACTACCGCGCCGGCTGAACTCGCAGTGCGTTCACCAAAATCCGCGCGTATTGCGGAATCTCGAAGTCTTCGGCGCGGCGCCCCGGCATGAAGTGGAACAGGGGGCTTTTGTCCAGGCGCCCGCGCCAGCCGCCGGTTTCCTGCATGTACTCATGCTTTCTCTGCGCCTGGGCGCCGGCCGGTCCACTTGATCCCGAGAGGCGGGGTCCGCGCTTCGTCCCGCTGGTGGTTGAGGAAGATCTCGGCAGGCGGCGCCGGACGGTTCAAGCGCCGCCGGCACCCGCTCCGCCGCCGCGAAAGCCAGCGGAGCGGCAAGCGTGTTTCGCCTCCTGGTCCGCTACAGCGTCATCGCGGTGATAGAATACGGGCAGTTTTGCCAACAGTTCTGGGTCTGGGAGGATATCCATGTACAAAGACGGTCTGCCTGAAAACGATCAGGAGCAGATTGAAAGCCTCGTCCACCTGCACATCGACGGCGCGATCAACCGCCGCGACCTGCTGACGCGGCTGGCGAAATACACCGGGGGCGCGGCGGGCGCCGCCGCCGTGGTGGCCTCGCTGGGGCTGGCGCAGACGCCCGACGCCTGCCCCGCCAGCGTCCACGTGCCCGAGGACGCGCCCGACGTCGAGTGGCATGACATCCAGTATCCGGGCAAGGGCGGCACTCTCTACGCTCTGCTCGCCCACCCGCGCCCGCTCACCAGCGCCCTGCCGGCGGTCATGGTGATTCACGAGAACCGCGGCCTGAACGATCACATCCGCGACGTCACGCGCCGGGTGGCGCGGGCCGGTTTCGTGGCGCTCGGCCTCGACCTGCTGTCGCGTCAGGGCGGCTCCTGGAACTTCCAGGAGCCCACCGCCGGGGTGCAGGCCTACGGCCGCACGCGCCCTGAGGAGCGCCTGGAGGATATGCTCTCCTCCATCGAGTATCTGAAGAGCGAGGGCTTCGTCATCGGCGGCAGGATCGGCGCGGTGGGCTTCTGCGCGGGAGGCGGAAACGTCTACAGCCTGGCGTTCGCATCCCAGGATCTCACGGCCGGCGTAGCCTACTACGGTACGCCGCCCAACCCGCTGCCCTCCTTCGATACGCTCACGGCGCGGCTTCTATGCATCTTCTCGGAAACCGACCGCAACCAGAACGCCCGCATCCCGGAACTGGTGGCCGGGCTGGTCGCCAACCGCAAGAGCTTTGGCCTGCATCTCTATCAGGGAACCGGGCACGGTTTCCACAACGACACCGGAGCGGTCTACAACCGCGCCGCCGCCTGCGACGCTTGGGCCAAGACCATCGCCTTTTTCAACCAGCACCTGCGCGCGTAGCGCGCGCTCAGGCAATCTCCGGGCGCCGCCGGTGCCAGTCCGTGCGCGCCTGATATTCGCGGCCGGCCGCCAGCAGCAGGTTTTCCGAGAACGGCCGGCCCACGAGTTGAATGGCCAGCGGCAGGCCTTCGGCGAAGCCGCACGGCAGCGAGAGCGCGGGCAGTCCGGCCAGGTTGCTGGCGCCAATCAGGGAGCGCATGCCGGGGTCCTTGGGCGCCGGCCGCCCCGAACCTTTGTCGAGCGGCTCGGAGATCTTCGACGCCACGCTGGTGCGCCCGGGCGCCAGCAGAATGTCCACCTCGCGGAACAGCCGCCGGAATTCGGCCTGGATTTGGCCGCGGATGCGCATGGCTTTGAGATAGTCCTTGGCGCTGATCTCCAGACCCGCCTTGAGACC
>CAKZVG010000644.1 GCA_937921835.1 uncultured Bryobacteraceae bacterium
GTCGCCTCCACCACCTCGACGACCGTGAATTACACGGTGCAGGCGAACCCAACCACCAGCCCGCGGACCGGCACGCTCACCATCGCCGGCCTGACCTTCACCGTGAACCAGGCGGCCGGCGGAACGGTCCCGGCCATCTCCACCGGCGGCATTGTCAACGCCGCCAGCTACGCGCCCGGCGCCAACGGTCTGGCGCGCGGCTCCTTCGTCAGCATCTTCGGAAACAACATCGGCCCAGCCGAGTTCTTGCAAGCCTCCTATCCGCTTCCTACCACTCTGGGCGACGTCCGGGTCACCTTCACCCAGGGCGCAAGATCGGTGGACGCCTACGTGGTGTTCGCCTCCGCCAGCCAGATCAACGCCATTATCCCCAGCAGCGCGCCCCTGGGGAACGTCAACGTCACCGTCACCTACCGGGGATTGACCAGCGCTCCGGCGC
Organism: uncultured Bryobacteraceae bacterium; assembly: GCA_937921835.1. Classification (GTDB taxonomy): domain Bacteria; phylum Acidobacteriota; class Terriglobia; order Bryobacterales; family Bryobacteraceae; genus CAKZVG01. The sequence continues at coordinate 440 of CAKZVG010000644.1, forward strand.
CGGTGGTCATCTCGGACCCGAGCCTGGGATTGTTCTTCCAGCGCCAGGGCGGACGGGACATCGGCATCATGCAGAACGTCTATTCGCCCACGTATTACCCGCTGAACACGCCATCGCAACCGGCCGAACGCGGCATGGTGGTGCTGGCCTGGGCGACCGGGCTGGGATCGAGCGGCCTGCCGGAAAACACCGCCCCCGGGGCGCTGGATATGCGCGGGCGCGTGCCGGTCGAGGTGCGGGTTGACGGAATCGCGGTCGAGCCGATGTACGCCGGCACATCGCCGGAGTTCGCCGGCTCGAACAACGTCTACTTCATCATTCCCCAGGAAGCCCGCCTGGGGTGCCACATCCCGGTCCAGATCTCGGCCGGGGGGCGCCAGGCCAACACGGTGCTGATCGCCATCTCGAGCGACCGCAACACGCCCTGCACGCCGTAGCGCGCCGCGCGCGCAGCGCCGGTTCAAGCGCGCCGGCGGGTTTGTGAGGCCGGCGCGCGCTTCCGCAAGAACTGCCCGCCGGGCGCGGTGTTTGAACATTTGCGACATCCCGTCTGCCGGCGCGTCTAAAGGCTTGAGCGCCGGTGTGCTATTCTGAAGCCAATTGCGGGGCGTTCCGATGCGGTTGCGCACATTCATTTCGTTGTCCGTTCTAGGGCTCACGCTTCTTGGGGTGCTCTACGCGCAGCGCAGCCGTGGCTTGCGCGGCATGTTCGACGAAGACGCTCCGCTGGTCACACCGCCGGATGCGGACGAGAAAACCGAATTCGCCTTTGCCCGGCTGCGCTATCCAAACTGGCGTGGCGGCAGTTCTTATTGGTCCGCGCGCGGCCACTGGTCGGTGGATTATCCCAAGGCCGACCGCCAATTCGTGCAAGGCGTGCGGCGCCTGACCCGCATTCATACCCGCTCGGTCGAGCAAGTGGTTGACCTGGATAGCGACGAGATCTTCAACTGGCCCTGGGTCTACGTCGTCGAGCCCGGCCACTGGGACCTTACCGAGGCCCAGGTCAAGAAGCTCCGGGATTACCTGCTGCGCGGCGGTTTCCTCATGGCGGACGACTTCCACGGCACCTTCGAATGGGACATCTTCATGGCCAGCATGAGTCGCGTCTTTCCCGACCGCCCCGTGGTGGACATTGAGAATTCCGATCCCATCTTCCACGTTCTTTACGATCTCGACGAACGCTTCCAGGTGCCCGGGATCCAAATGTTTTATACCGGTCAGCCGTATGAATACGACGGCGTCGAGCCCCGCTGGCGCGCCATTTATGACGACCGGGGCCGGATCATGGTCGCCATCTGCCATAACATGGATCTGGGCGACGCGTGGGAGTGGGCCGACCATCCGCGGTATCCGGAGAAATACGCTTCGCTGGCCTACCGGGTGGGCATCAACTATATCATCTACGCAATGACGCACTAAGGGGCATTTCGGCGGCCAGCCCGATGTTTGAGTTTCTCTTTAAGTACGCGCCAGCGATCTTCGCCAAGGGCGAACTGGTCTTCCTCGCGCGCTGGCCGCTCTGGCTTCTCCCGGCGGCCGCCGTGCTGGCGGCGCTGGCTCTGGCCTGGCCGTTGCGCGGGCGGCTGCTCGGCGCCGAGCCGTTTGGCCGGGCGCGGACAGCGGGCATCTGGGCGTTGCAGTCGGCTCTCGCCGCACTGCTTCTGTTGCTGCTCTGGCAGCCCGCGCTGAGCGTGGCGACGCTTAAGCCTCAGCAGAACATCGTGGCGGTGGTGGTGGATGATTCCCGCAGCATGGCGCTCGCCGAGCCGGGCGGGACACGGCGCGACCAGGCGGTGAAGGTGCTCGAGGGCGGGCTTCTCGATGCGCTGGGCCGGAGGTTTCAGGTGCGGCTCTACCGCGCCGGAGATCAGCTTTCGCGCGTCGAGAAGCCCGGCCAAATCGAAGCGTCGGCGCGCGCCACCCGCATCGGCGCGACCCTCAAGGAAGTGATGGCCGAAGCGGCCACGCTGCCCATCGGCGCGGTGGTATTGTTGAGCGACGGCGCGGACAACAGCGGCGGCGTCGATCTGGAAACCATGACCGGCCTGCGCCAGCGCCGCATCCCGATTCACACCGTCGGGTTCGGGCGCGAGCGCTTCGATCGCGACCTGGAGATCTCCGACGTCGAACTGCCCCACCGCGCCCTGGCCGGCTCCCGCCTCAGCGCCCGCGTGACGCTTCGCCAGCGCGGCTACGCCGGCAGCAAAGCGCGCCTGACCCTGCGCGATGGCGGCAAGGTGCTGGCGACGCGCGAGATCGTGCTCGCCGCGGACGGACGGGAGCAGGTGGAGCCGCTGGTGTTCGCCGCGGGCGCGCCGGGCGCCAGGAACCTGAGCGTATCCGTGGATGCGTTGCCGGGAGAGGAGAACGCGGGGAACAACGCCGTCACCCGGCTGGTGAACGTGGAGGCGTCCAAGCCGCGCGTGCTCTACATCGAGGGCGAACCGCGCTGGGAGTTCAAGTTCATCCGCCGCGCGATGGAAGAGGACGGAGGCGTTCAACTCACCACCATTCTCCGCACCACCCAGAACAAGATCTACCGGCAAGGCGTGAGCGGACCGAAGGAACTGGAGGACGGTTTTCCCAGCACGGTCGAGGAACTGTTCGCGTTTCAGGGTCTGGTGATCGGCGGCGTCGAGGCGGGATATTTCACGCCCAGGCAGCAGGAGTTGATCACGCAGTTCGTGGACCGGCGGGGCGGGGGAGCGCTGTTCCTGGCCGGGCGCGAGGGGCTCGCCGACGGCGGATACGCGCGTTCGCCGCTGGCCGCGCTCCTTCCGGTTACGCTGCCCGGCCGCCAGGGCACGTTCCGCCGCGAGCCGGCAACAGTGGAACTCACCCCCGCCGGGCGCGAGAACCTCGTCTGCCGCATCGAAGAGAGCGTGGACCGCAATGCGGAACGCTGGAAGAAGCTGCCCTACCTCGCCAATTTCCAGGACGCCGGAATCCCCAAGCCCGGCGCCGTCGTGCTGGCCGACCTGATGCCCTCCAGCGGCGGACGGCTCCCTCTGCTGGTAACGCAGAACTTCGGCCGCGGCCGCAGCGCGGTTCTGGCCACCGCGGGAACCTGGCGCTGGCAGATGCAGCAGGAACTGGCCGACTTGAGCCACGAGATGTTCTGGCAGCAGCTTCTGCGCTGGCTGGTGTCCCAGACTCCCGGGCGGGTCACCTCCACCACGCCGCGGCCGGTCCTGTCGGATGAGACCGAAGTGCGGTTGCGCGCCGAGGTGCGCGACACCACCTATCTTCCGGAGAGCACGGTGCGCGTCGAAGCCCGCATTCTTGCCCCCGGCGGCGCCGCCGAAACCGTCGAACTTTCACCCGACCCGCTCGAGCCGGGCGTGTTCGCCGCCCAATGGACGGCCGCCGACACCGGCGCCTATGTAGCCGAGGTGGTGGCCTTGCGCGGCGGACAGGAAACCGGACGCGACGTGCTGA
>CAKZVG010000645.1 GCA_937921835.1 uncultured Bryobacteraceae bacterium
CGGCTCAGGTTGAAGGGCGCCAGATACGCGATGTCGCTGCGCACGCTCGAGCGCGTGTAGTCGCCCGTCAGGCCGAAGCGCTTGGCTCCACGCGGCGTCCACTGCACGGTCAGCGAGGCGGCGCGGCTCAGGAACTCGTATTCCGGCGGCGCGCCGGCGGCAAACTCCGAAGCCGCACGCGCGCCGGCGGGGGTGGTGGCGTTGGCGTTGCGGTTGCTCAGCGCCGCAAACGCGCCAGAGTAGTGGAGCGAGGGGAGCAGTTCATAGCGCGCCCGCGCCCAGCCGCGGTGATAGTTCTGTAGGCTGGTGCGGAAGTAGGCTTCATCGCCGGGCGAGCCTTCGTAATTCGCCGTGAGCGATAGCTTCGCCGAGGGACGCACGGTGGCCCCGGCCAACGCGACGTGGCGGCGGAGTTCGCCGCGCGAGAAGTCGCGGCCGGTAAGCTGCGCCGCGCGAACGCGCGCATCGCCCCAGACGTAGCGGTGGCCGCCGCGCAGCGTCAGGCCCTTGAAGACGTCGGCCAGCAATTCGATTTGCTGGCGGTTGTAGTTGTACTCCAGCCGGTCCGAGAGCAGATCCGTCAGGGACTGCGTGTTGTTCGGCGCGAACAGCAACTGCTCGGCCAGCACCGCCGAGGAAGCGGTATGAAAACGGTCCGTGGTCCAGGACTCGACGATTCGCAGGCGGCGCCAGGGCCGCAGGACAAAACCCGCGCCGGCGTTGTTGCGCGGCAGGCTGGCGGCGCCGGTGAGGCTGTTCTGTTCGGAGGTGTAGAAACGGTTGGCGCCGATCAGCGCGAACAGCCCCGTGGCGCCCGCCGTGTAGCGGACATCGGTCTTCGGCCGGCTGTAGCGGAACTGGGCGTGGAGATCGATCCAGGCAGCCGGCGCGGCGGTGAGCAGTCCGCTGGTGTGCAGGCTGTCGCCGCTGATGGCGTAGGCTTCGGCCAGACGGTCCAGGCGCAAGCTCTGGCCGAGGAACGGCGTGCGGCGGTTTCCCGGGTGGCCGGATCCGAGCAGTGCCTCGTGCGAAAGCTCCTGGGCGTCGGAGAAGCGGGTGCCGCCCTGCTCGAGCGTCACGTGCCAGCGGTTCATCTCCAGGCGCACGCCGCCGCGGTAGTGGTTGGTGTGATCGTCGAGCACCGTGCGCACCGGATACTCGTTGCCGGCGCTGACGTAAGTCGCAATGCCGGTGCCGCCGCCCGAATTCCGCGTGTAGGCGAAATAGGGGATGACGCGGCGCGCCGGGAACAACTCGAAGTCCACGTCCAGCATCCGGCGGCGGGTGTCGCGGAGGCCCTGGTTGAAGAACACGCTCTGATCCAGAAGCGGGTTGGCGAAAGAGGGGAGAGCGTTGAAGTATGCGATGTCGCGGTAGTCGAAACCGAAGCGGTAGAGGGCGGCTTTCCGCACTCCCAGGCGCACCAGGCTGTAGGGATCGCCTCCCCAGCCGGTGGCCAGCAGATGGGCGCGGTCGAACAGCCGCCTGGAAGGGTCGTGGAGGATGAAATCCAGGCCCGCCACGGAAGCGCCTGCGCCGTAGTCGGCGATACTTCGATAGCCGTCGAGGCTGCCCCCGACGCCGCTCCGCCAGCGGTAGCCGGCGTCAACCGAACCGGAGAGCCAGCTTTCACCCGCCGGGGCCGGCGACGCCTCCTGCGCGGCTTCCGGGGCCGGCTTGGCTTCTTCGGCCGGCTTGGCTTCGCCGGCGGGTTGCTGCGCCAGCGACGGCAGCAGCAGAAGCAGCGCGCCAAACGCGGCGAAGGCGGCGCGCGGCGGCCGTGGAGCGAGCAGAGGATGTCTCATCGCAGTAGTGCCCTGTTCACGTGCGAGCCGTGAACCTTCACATGGCAGAGGGTGCAATTGCGGTAGCGCGCGGTGCGCAAATCGTGAATGGCCGGCGGAATGCCGCCCATGGCGCCGCGCGCCCCGGCGCCGGCGGTGGGCAGATTGGAGTGGCACTCCAGGCACACCAAGTGAACCTGCGCGCGGGTCAGCATCTTGGGATTGGCCGAGCCGTGCGGCTCGTGGCAGCTTCCACAGCCCTCCAGGCGCACCGGCGCATGTTCGAACACGAACGGCCCGCGCTTGTCGCCGTGGCAACCAAGACAAGCCGGTTCATTGCCGCGCACCGCCTTAATTGAATTCGCCAACAGCGAGCCGTGCGGGTTGTGGCAATCGGTGCAGGACATCGCGCCCTGAGCCAGACGGTGCGCGTGCGGGCGCTGGAACTGGGCCCAGGCCGCCGTGTGGCACTCCATGCACTGCGCGTTCACCGCCGCCGGTTTGCGCGGCGCGAAGCCGGCCGGCGCACCCCCCGGCCCCGGCTTGTGAATGCTATGGCAGCCGGCGCAACTCACGCCGTTGCGGGCGTGCGGGCTATGGTTTCGGCTCACCTGGAACGGCTGCTGGAGGTGGCACTTGAGACAAATCTCCGAGGCGCGCGAAGCGGGCAGCCGGGCAGGGTTCTGGATATCTTCGGCTGAAACCGACTCGGCGTGTTTCGACCCTGGTCCATGGCAGGACTCGCAGTTCCTGCCCTCCCAGCCGCGCGCCTTCACGCGCTCCAGAACCCGGTGCGGATTGCGTTCGAAGGCTTTGAAGATGTCTTCGTGGCAGGCCTGGCAGATCTCATCTCCGGCATAGGTGGCCGGACCGGCGGGCTCGGCTGGGGCAGCCGGCTCCTGGGCCCGGAGCTGGGTGTAGAAGGGGAGCGCCAGAACCAGAAAAGCGGCCGCCACAGGAAAACCCGCCCCCCGGCGGATCTCCCCGATGGCGGCCGGCAGGTGGTCTACAGCGCGACGGAACCGGTGCATGCGATTCTTTCCCGCAGCAGGCGGCAGCTTAGCGGGCATGGGCCTTGCTAACCGAGTAGGCGCCATTGGGGCCATGGCAGACGGCGCAGCTTTCGCCGAGCGCCGTCGTGTTGGCCAGCGCGTGCGAAGAAGCCGCCAGGCTGGCGTGGCAGCCGACACATGCCGCGGCCTGCGGGCCCACGGGATTGACCCATCCGCGCGGGTCGTTCACCTGGGCGTGCGTCTCGGCCAGCGGAAGCCGCTCGGTGCCGGCCAGGTGGCACAGCGAGCAGTTGCGCCGGTCGCCCACCACGCCATTCGGCCTGAAGGCCGGGAAGACCACGTGCGCATAGTCGTGCGGCACGTTGCCGAAGCCATAGATGACGTACTTGTCCTTGCCGAGGTCCTTCCCGGTGTGAATGCGGTGGATCATCAGCCGCATATCAATCGACTCGGGCGGCATCTCGGCCGCCGGGCGCCGCGCGCGGTCGGTCTCGACCGGGTTGTGGCAC
>CAKZVG010000646.1 GCA_937921835.1 uncultured Bryobacteraceae bacterium
GAGAACCGGCGGAGGTTGAGAGGAGCGGCGATCCTGCGGCCGCTCGCTGTTCAGTCTAGCAACAATTGCGATACAGTGTGGGGAGGTTCAACTCTTCGCGAAAGGAACGAATCGAGAGCATGCGCAAAATCAAGACCGCGGTGATCGGAGCCGGTTTCATGGGACGCGTTCACGCAGAAGGCATACGCCGCCTCGGACACGTGGAAATCGCGGCCGTCGCCGGAATTTCCGACGACGAAGCCAACCGCTTCGGCCAGGCGATCGGCGTCGAGCGCACCACCGGCGACTACCGCGCCATCATCGCCGACCCGGAAATCGAAGCCGTCCACGTCTGTACTCCGAACGCTCTTCACTATCCGATCTCCAAGGCCGCCCTGGAAGCGGGCAAGGCCGTGCTGTGCGAAAAGCCGCTCACCCTGAACGCCGCCGAGGCGCGGGAACTGGTGGAACTGGCCGAGTCCCGGAAGCTCCCGAACTGCGTCAACCACAACCTGCGCTACTACCCGGTGGTGCAGCACATGCGCCGTCTGATCGAGGCCGGCGAGCTGGGCGACGTGCTGGTGGTGCAGGGCACCTACTCGCAGGACTGGCTGCTCTACGACACCGATTACAACTGGCGCATCGAAGCCAAGGACAACGGTCCGCTGCGCGTCACCGGCGATATCGGCTCGCACTGGATGGACATGATCCAGCACCTCACCGGGCTGCGCATCACGGCCCTGTGCGCCGATCTGCAAACCTTCCACAAGACCCGCAAGCGGCCCAAGGTGGCCATCGAGACCTTCGCCGGCAAGACGCTGCGCCCGGAGGACTACGAGGAAGTACCGGTGGATACCGAGGACTTCGCCAGCGTGCTGCTGCGGCTGGGCGACCGCGCCCGCGGCGCCTTCACCGTCAGCCAGGTCAACGCCGGCTGCAAGAACCGCTTCCAGGTGGAGGTGTTCGGCACCAAGTGCGGCGTGATGTGGAATCAGGAGCGCCCCGACGAGCTTTGGATCGGCTACCGCAACGAACCGAACCGCATCATCGTGAAGGATCCGGCGCTGCTGCTGCCCAAGGCGGCTGCCTACGCCGACCTTCCGGGCGGCCACGGCGAGGGCTACGACGACGCCCACAAACAGGTCTTCCGGCGCTTTTACCAGAAGATCGCCGATCCGTCGGCGCCCGTCGAGTACCCCACCTTCGCGGAAGGTCTGCGCGGCATGCGGCTGCTCGAGAAAGTGATCGAGAGCAACCGGAATCGCTGCTGGGTGGAAGTGGATTAGGCTCAGCCGTTGCCCGGCCGGGCGGGCGCCGTGGCGGGCTGGTCCGGGTTGCGGGACCCGGCGCCCGCGGCGCTCTCAACGCAAGCGGGCGCTGGCGCGTCATATTTGGCGGATGCCGGCGGCCGCTCCGGCCGGAAACCTGTCCATGCCCCAATACGCCGTCAAGTACGCCGACGCGCGCGGCGAAATCCACCAGCAGGTGGCCGACGCGCAGTCCGAGCAGGAGTTGCGCGACCGTTACGCGCAGCAGGGCTTCCTGGTCTACTCGGTGAAGACGCGCACCGGCGGCGCCCCGCTGGCCGGCTTGGGGCGCCCGAAGAAGCTCAATCTCGAGAAGTTTCTGATCTTCAATCAGCAGTTCGTAACGCTGGTGCGGGCCGGTCTGCCGATCCTGAAATCCCTTGATCTGCTGGCGGACCGCCTCACCGACCCGAAACTCGGCCGCTACGTCAAAGGCGTGCGCGAGGACGTGCGCAACGGCGCCCTGCTCTCGGACGCTTTCCGCAAGCAGGGCGTTTTTCCGCCCATGTACGTCACCTCGGTGATGGCGGGCGAGAAGAGCGGCGCGCTGGCCGAGGTGCTGGACCGCTACATCACCTACCAGCGGCTGGCGCTCGGCGTGCGCAAGAAGATCCTGCTCTCGCTGCTGTATCCTTCGATCCTCATCTTTCTCGTAATCTGCCTGATCGTTTTCCTGGTGACCTACGTGGTGCCGAACTTCGCCCAGCTCTACAACAGCATGGAGGCGCAGTTGCCGGTGATCACGCAGGTGCTGATCGCGGTGGGCACCACCGCGCGCGCCTATGTGCTGGCCGGCTTCGGGATTCTGCTGGGGCTGATCGTGCTGTTCCGGCTGTGGTCGCGCGGCGAGCGGGCGCGCGAGACGCTGGACCGCCTGAAGCTGCGCACGCCGCTGGTGGGCGAAATCTGGATCAAGTTTCAGGTGGCGCAGTTCGGCCGCGTGCTGAGCACGCTGCTGACGGGCGGCATCCCGCTGGTGCAGGCGCTCGAAACCGGAGCGGATTCGCTCGGCTCCTCGCTGCTCCGCAAAGCCATCGGCAAGACGCAGCGCATGGTGCGGGAGGGGCAGCCGCTGTCGGCCTCGCTCAGCTCGACCGGGCTCTTTCCCGGTCTCGCCATCGACATGATCGAGGTCGGCGAATCCACCGGGGCGTTACCGCAAATGCTGGCCAGCGTGGCGGAGTTTTACGAGGACGACGTCAACACCCGCATGACCGCCGCGCTGTCGCTGATCGAGCCGGCCATCATGCTCTTCATGGGCTGCTTCGTGGCCTTCGTGCTGGTGGCGCTGTATCTGCCGATCTTTTCGCTCACCGAAGCGCTGGGCTGACGCGCGGCCAGCAAGTCTGCTAGACCTGTTCTCATGCATGTGTGTCTGTTGTGGGCGGTGGTTCTCGCGGCGGCGGGATGGGCGGCGGAGGCGCCGCGCCCCACCGAAGCCCGGCCTTTGCTGTTGGGAAACTGGGCCGATCCCACCATCCTCAAAGACGGTTCCGACTATTACATGACCCATTCGAGCTTCGAGTGGCAGCCCGGGCTCCTGATCTGGCACTCGAAGGACCTGCGCGCGTGGCGGCCCATCGCGCGCGCGGTGGTGAATCAGGAAGGATCCATCTGGGCGCCCGAGCTGATCAAGCATGAGGGCCGCTTCTACCTCTACTATCCGGCGGCCGGCAAGAACTTCGTGGTGACGGCGGATTCGCCGCGCGGGCCGTGGTCGCCGCCGGTGTCCCTCGGCGTCGGCCACATCGATCCGGGCCACGTCGTGGACGAGAGCGGCAGGCGCTACATTCATCTCTCCGGCGGCAACGCCGCCGAGCTGTCGCCCGACGGGCTTCAGGCCACCACCAAGCCGAAGACCGTCTACCAGGGCTGGCCGATCCCCGAGGATTGGGCCATCGAGTGTTTCTGCCTGGAATCGCCCAAACTCGTGAAGCGCGGCGGCTGGTACCATCTCACCAGCGCGCAGGGCGGCACGGCCGGCCCTTCGACCAGCCACATGGTGGTTTCGGCGCGTTCGCGCGGCCCGCTGGGGCCGTGGGAGAATTCGCCCTACAACCCCATCATCCGCACATGGAGCCGCTCCGAGCCGTGGTGGTCGAAAGGCCATGGGACGCTGGTGGAAGGCCCGGCGGGCGAGTGGTACATCGTGCTGCACGGCTTCCCGAACGGCAACCGGACGGTAGGGCGCTCGACCCTGATCGAGCCCATCGAATGGACGCCCGATGGCTGGTTCCGAGTCCCGGCCCGCTGGCCCGCTGGTTGGGACCAGCCGGCGCGCGCGGAAATGCCGATGAGCGACGAGTTCGATGGCGCCGAGCTGGGTATCCAATGGCAGTTTCACCGCCGCTGGGACCGGGCGCGCTTCTCGCTTGCGGGCGGGGTGTTGACGCTCGCCGGAGTGGGCGATGACGCCGGGCAATCGCAGCCGCTGGCGGTGATGCCGCTTCACCAGGCCTACGAGATCGAGACCGAAGTGGAGGCCGAAGGCGCCGCCGAGGCGGGGCTGATGCTGTTCTCCTCGCCGGCCGCCTACATCGGGCTGTCTCTGACCAGCGGCGGCCAGCTCCGCCGCCCGCAGCAGGGCATCCGGCGCTACCGCAACACCGCCGAGCCGCAACTGGGCGTGAAGCGCGTCGCGCTCAGAATCGTGAATCAGCGCCAGGACGTGCGTTTCTACTACCGCGACGGAGAAGGGCGCTGGCGCATTCTTCAGCCGTCGATGGAGATCTCGGCCTGGGGACCGGTTTACGCGGCGCTGTTCGCGCAGGGCCACGGCAAGGGCCGTTTTTCGTACTTCCGCTACCGCGGACTGGAGGATTGAATGCTGAACCGGCGGCGGTTTCTCGGCAGTCTGGCGGCGGCGCCGCTGGCGGCGGCGGGTGCGGACCGGCGCCCCAACATCGTTCTCATCATGGTCGACGACATGGGCTTCTCCGACATCGGCTGTTACGGCGCGGAGATCGCCACGCCCAACCTGGATTCGCTGGCCGCCCGCGGGGTGCGTTTCACGCAGTTCTACAACTGCGCCCGCTGCTGCCCCACGCGCGCCTCGCTGCTCACCGGGCTCTACCCGCATCAGGCGGGCGTGGGCTACATGGAGCCCGGCAACCGCTACAACAAACCCATCGTTGAGAAGCTGCGCGCGCCGCAGTATCAGGGTTTTCTCAACGACCGCTGCGTGACCATCGCCGAGGCGCTCCGGCCGGCGGGCTACCAGACCTTCATGGCCGGCAAGTGGCACGTTGGCTCCGCGCCGGGGCAGCGTCCGCTCGACCGCGGCTTCGACCGCTTCTTCGGCCTTCTGGGCGGCGCCAGCAGCTTTTTCAAGCCGCGGCCGGACCAGCTCTATTCCGGCAACCAGCCCCTGACCGAACTGCCGCCGGACTTTTACGCCACCGATGCCTACGCGCGCGCCGCCGTGCGCTTCCTCGAAGAGGCCGCCGCGGACCGGCCCTTCTTCCTCTACCTCGCTTTCACCGCCCCGCACTGGCCGCTGGAAGCAAGACCGGAGGACATCGCGCGCTACCGCGGCCGCTACCGCGACGGCTGGGACGAGTTGCGCCGGCGCCGCCTGGCCCGGCAGATCGAGCTGGGCCTCTTTCCCCCCGGAACCCGGCTGACGCCGCGCCACAAGGACAGTTACCCCTGGGAGCAGGAACCCGACCAGGACAACATGGATCTGCGCATGGCCGTCTACGCCGCCATGCTGGATTCGGTGGACCGCAACACCGGACTGGTGATCGAGGCGCTCCGGCGGCTCGGGCGCGAACAGAACACGCTGATTATGTTTTTGAGCGACAACGGCGCCTGCGCCGAGCCGTACCTGCGCAAGCCCGGCGGAGAGCCCAACCACGCCGCGCAGCTTCTGCCCTGGGCCAACGCCAGCAACACTCCCTTCCGCCTGTTCAAGCACTGGGTGCACGAGGGCGGCATCGCTTCGCCCTTCATCGCCTGCTGGCCCGCGCGGCTGCCCGCCGGGGGCGTCATCAACACGCGCTGGACGGGCCACGTGATCGACATTCTCCCCACCTGTCTGGCCGCGGCGGGCGTGAAGTATCCTGCGGTGTACCAGGGGCGACGCATCCAGCGGGTTCAGGGCCAGAGCATGTTGCGCGCGCTCGGCGATCCGCGGCGGCGGCGGCGCGGCCCGCTCTTCTGGGAACACGAGGGTAACCGCGCCCTGCGCGAAGGGCGCTGGAAGCTGGTCTCCTACTACAACGAGATTCACGAGGAGATGGGCAAGGTCGGCACCGGACGGCGCACCGGCGCCTGGGAACTGTACGACCTGGAGGCCGACCGCACCGAGATGGACGACCTCGCGCCGACGCACGCGCGGCTGGTGCGCTCGATGATCCGCGCCCACCGCGCCTGGGAGTTGCGCGTTGGCGTCGTCGACTGGGAAGAGGTCATGAAGGCAGGCGGATTCTATGACGCCGGATAAGTGGCTTCGCCTTGCCGCTCTGCTGGTGGCGCCCACGCTCGCCGCGCAGCCGGCCGCCACGGTGCGCGTATTCTACTTCGGCAACAGCCTGACCGCCAACACCATGCCCGCCTGGCACGCCGAACTGGGCGCGAGCGCCGGCAAGCAATGGAAGGTGGCCTGGCTGACCGGCGCCGGTGCGCCGATCTGGTCGCTGCGCGAGCGGCTGCTCGCTTCGCCGGAGAAGCTCGAGGAGTTTCGCGCGCAGCCCTGGGACGCGATGACGCTTCAGCCCTTCGGCTGGTGGGGTCTCGAGCGCGAAGAGAAGGGCGCCGAGCGCGGCGACATCCACAACGCATCGGAGATGATCCGCCTGTTCCTGGACGCCCACCCGCGGGGACGCGTCTACCTCTACGTCAATTGGCCGAGCATGGAGGCGGTGCTCACCGGAAAGGGCAAGCAGGAGCGCGAGTATCCGGACCGCGGCGCCTTCGACTACCCCGCGCAGTGGCTCAAGAAGTACGATCCCGAAGCCCGCGCCAGGGGCGCCACGCATCGCACGCGCGACTACGCCTGGCGGCTATTTGAAGCGCTGCGGGCTCGCTTCCCGGAACTCGATCGCGAGCGCCGGCTGCGCATGATCCCGGCGGGCGACGTGTTCTTCGAACTGAATACGCTGATGCGCGCGGGACGCTTTCCGGGGGTGCGCGATATCGAGGAGTTATACACCGACGTGCAGCACATCCGCTCCGGGCTGCCCCGCTACACGGCGGCGGCGATCTTCTACTCCTGTCTATTCGAGGAAGCTCCCGCCAAACTCGACTGGCGGATCTACAACGACGCGGCGCGTTACGGCGCCGATCCCTACCACGACCACGGCGAGCATCTGGCGATCACGGACGCCGCCGCGCGGCTTGTCAACCGCGAGGTGTGGCGCGCGCTGAGCGCTCACCCGTACACGCGGCTGAGGAACTAATCCTCCCGCGGCGGCGAAGGAACTCGCGGCCGGCGCTCAGGCGCGGGCGCAGACGCTCGAGCGGGATGCCCGTCGCCGCCGCCAGACCGGCTTCGCTCCAGCCGGCGGCGAACTGGCGGTAAAGCTGCACGGCGAGCGGTTCGACTTGCATGGCGCACCTCCCGCTCCGCCCTCCAACCGGATGCGGCGCTCTCATTGGGACACGCGAAATTCCGGCGCCCGGAGCGTCAAGCCGCCGAGAAGTTCCGGCTACCATGGAGAGATGAGCGGAACCTTCTCGCGCCGGCGCTGGCTTCAAGGGGCGGCAGCGGCGGCGGCAGCCCCGCCCGCAGCGGCGCAGCCCGAGGCCCCTTACAAGACCTTCTTCGGCGACCTGCACAATCACAACGACATCGGCTACGCGCAGGGCACGCTCGGCCGCGCCTACGAGATCGCCCGGGAGTTCCGTGCCAGGGGCGTGCCGGTTGTCCTCGGCGGCA